>DASVLZ010000030.1:0-8140 GCA_036384615.1 Sediminibacterium sp. | reverse complement strand
TACCTGCGGCGGAGGATCAGGCCCGGTATCAGCCAGTTGATGATGCCGGCCAGGCCATTCAGCAAAAGATCCCAGGTAGTTCCTGTAAAACAGGAAATGATGAAAAACAGGTAACAGATGATGCCCGCAATGGTCATGGGCCTGAATTTCTGTGCAATACCGGTAGCCAGTGTAGGCATGGCATAGATCAGCAGCAGCAAGGATTGCCCGCTCGGCACAAATGGCCATATCGGGCTGGCAGTACCCTTATGCATATCCTTCAACAGGAGTTGCTGCCCATCATTTTCCAATAGCTGGTTGCTGGCCTCCGGTATTACGTTCAGGTAAAAGATCAGCATGAATATGCTGATGCCGTACACCAGCCAGATCGTATTGAGGTATACTTCATGATATGCCACGGATTTTTTTTGCTTCCCTTCCCTGATGGAAATAATGATCTGGGGAATGAATGCCGCCAGCACGATCCACCATATATCAAACCCGATATTGAAGTTCCAGTATCTTTCGGCAAAGCTGGTGAGTCCGGCAATACCTACCACAGTGCCCCACAGAATGGGGCCGGTACCGCTTTCCTGGTAATGTCCTTTTGCCTTGCTGATCATTTCAGTGATCAGTTGCAGGCTTTCCTGCTCGGTCATTTTTTTTTCTTCAGGCATAGCGCTGGTTTTGTTTTCTGGTCCTGCCTGGCAGGTAACCGGGAATGATATTACTGATAAATATGGCAAATGCGCATATCAGCAATTAAACAAAAATAGCAGCGGCTGGTTAACCGCTGCTGTATTAGATGCACATATTACTGACAGGCCGCCAATGATTTTTCTGCTTCATCCTTTCCCCAGTCGGGATGTAAGGGAGAAGCAGGTTTGAAAGTCTTGTATAGTTCAAGTGCTTTTTCAAACTGCTTTTTGGCATTCGCTTTACCACCGCCGAATGCTTCGGGAGTATTCATCAGTGTTTGTCCCTTCAGGTAATATATCCTGGGATTATTGGGATCTGCCTTAACAGCATTCTCCAGTGCCCGGGAAGCTTCGGCTCCGTAACTCTGGTATCGCGCAGGAGGATCAACCACCATTTGCTGTATGGCAATCATCTGACGCAGGCAGAAAAGTTCCGAATTATTTGGTTCCATCGCCTCTGCTTTACCGAGCAGGTCCTTGCTTTTTTCTGCCACTTTATCTTTGTCTGCTTTCGGGTTCATCCAGCCGGTAAGGTAATTGGTGTAAGATGCCCAGTAATAAGGCAACCATTTGTCTTTTTCGGCATCACCGATCCTTTCAAAAAAAGCAGATGCGGCCGACATATCCTCGGCAGTTTTAGCCGATTTCATCTGCTCAAAGCCTTTCGTCATACCCGATTCGTATCTTGATTGTGCTGTTGCCATCACTGCAAAGAAGGTAGCAACAATGATTAAGAGATGTTTCATAGTTGAATAGTTGATTGGTTAATTAGTGGATTGGTTCGTTAATTAGTTATAAACCATCATTCCCTGTTCCTTGTTCACCTGTTCCTTGTTCATCTGTTCTCAGAGATTATTATTGATAGCATCCTGCGTTCTGTCAACACCCCAGCTCAGGAACAATCCCAGGAAAAAGAACTGTGGTGCCGGCGTGGTGATGGCATCTTTCCGTAATCCATCGTGCGAATAATTATACCCGAATATCTGTTTACTGTTAAGCACATTGGTCATGGAACCCACCAGCACGGCATATGCTTTTCCCAGCGAGGTTACATAATTAAAACTGAATCCAAGGTTATTGTAGTTAATGGTCTTGCCCTGGTCTGCGATCTCGTATTTGCCCGAATTCAAACGTAGGTTGTAGTAAGGCCTACCCGTGGCGAAAGAATAGGTCATATTAAAACCGGTATTGATCTTTGTAAAGAATTTCTTTACCACCAGTGAAGCGGTATGGTTCGCAGCAAAAGTAGGCTGCAGCTGCTGCGGGTAATTCAGGAAATCGCGTTTGGTATCGAGCCAGGAATAGCTTATCCAGTAATCCAGGCCCTTAATGCTTTTCTTATCTCTCCAGAAAAACTCTAACCCTTTTGCATCGCCGCTGCCATCGTTATTGTAAGAAGGATATGTTTTTACGAGGTCATTGTATTTCTTGTAAAACGCTTCCACGCGGAAAGTCTGCAGCGCTGTATTTTTAATATAGTTGATGATATAATGCGTGGCTTTTGTATACCCGAAGTTTTTGGTTACATAGAGATAGGTGTTCTCCGGTTTCTGGTAAAATTCGCCATAGGCAATACTCATCTGCCCGCCATCGCCTGTTTTATACGCCAGCGATAACCTCGGTGCAATATTGGCTTTGCCAATGATGGATGAATGTTCAAAACGCAGTCCTGCTTTCGCTGCCAGGTCGTTGGTAATATACAGGTCTGCCTCGGAGAACAGGGCTTTGAAATGTTCGGTGAGCAAAGTGTTGTATGTGTTGTAGAGGCTTTTGTTATAGAAATACATATACTCACCCCCAAAACGCAATACACTGATGCCGCTCAGGCGCTTGTCAAATACCAGTTTTGCCTGTGAAAGATCGCCATGACTGTTGAGGGTAAAGTTGGTGCTGTCTATCCAGGTAAGGCCGGTGGTTACAGGCGCGTTTGACTGGTTCTGTATCTGCTGGCTGATCCTGTTACGGTCGGTGCTGTATCCCATACCCAGGTTCATTTTCCATCCGCCACCCAGGCTCTCTCTCCAGCTGAGGTTATTATACCAGTTAACATTGTGCAGCCCGAATGCATTCTTCAGTGTGGGATCATCGATGTTCGGCCTGCGCAGACCCAGGTCCATCATAGAAAACGTTGTGTAATATTTGATGATGCCATTCTTTGTTTTGATGCGGAAATTAGCATCCGCATTATGCAGTTCCGGCGTGCGGAAATAATCGGGCTTCTGTTTTACGATAGCGAAATATGCAATGAGGTTGGTATAACCATAATTGCCACCCCAGGAAGATTTTTTGTTTTTAGCAAGATGCTGAAAACCCGCTCCCAGGAAAACCGAAGAAACAGACATCGTGGCTTCTGACCTCTCGGGCAGGTCAATGCTTTCCATGATCAACGCAGAAGACAACGCCTGGCCATACAGTGCCGAATAGCCGCCCGTGCTGAAGATGGTACCCTTGAATAATCCCGGCGAGAACCTGCCCCGCGAGGCAATATCCGGCACGCTGGCATTAAAAGGATTATTCACCAGTGTGCCATCGATAAACTGTTTGGCTTCATAACCGGCGCCGCCGCGTACAAAAAGCCCTTCCTGCTCGCCCACCTGCTGTGCGCCGGGCAGGGTTTTTACTACGGCGGTAATATCTGCATTGGCGCCGCCGGTAGTATATATATCAAGCGAAGAAAGAACCGTAGCAGCCTTTTTACGGTCGCCTGCTTCAAAGCTGCCGGCCGTAACGGTTACTGCTTTCAGTTCGCTGATCTCTTCTTTTAAAGAAAAAGCAATAGAAAGCGAGTCCGTGCCAATGGTTACGGGTATTTCAGATGCCCTATACCCGATATTAGTGGCCACCAGTACCCGGTCTCCTTTTTCCGTTGTTTTAAAAGAAAACCGGCCGCTGGAATCAGATACTCCGCCATCATAAGAATCTTTTACGGCAACGCTGGCGCCGATGATGATGCGGCCCCTGTTATCTTTTACAGTTCCGCTGATCCTGGTCTGTGCATTACCGAGAATAGTGGCCAGGACTGCGAGGAATAATATCACGAATTCTTTCATAGTGTTTTGGTTGACAAGGCAAACGTAGAATAGTTTATTTTATAAACCAAATTATTTTATTGACATCACAAAAAACCCCGGAATTACCCGGGGTCTTGTGTATCATTTTACCTATCCTGTTTATTTATACTGTGGTATCAACCCTTTCGCCAGGTTCACCATCTTATCCAGGCTCTCATCATTCAATTGTCCTTTTTTGAATTCAGCCAGTACATCGGGCAGTTTGTTCTCCATTTCGGTAAGAAAATGGCTTTCAAAATCCTTCACCTTGCGCACGGCCACATCTTTCAGCAGACCCTGTGTACCCAGGTAAATGATCGCCACCTGCTTTTCAACAGAGAACGGTGTAAACTGCGGCTGTTTCAGGATCTCCACGTTACGTGCACCTTTATCGATCACGTTCTTGGTAGCTGCATCCAGGTCACCACCGAATTTGGAGAACGCTTCCAGCTCACGGTAAAGGGCCTGGTCGAGTTTCAGCGTACCCGCCACTTTCTTCATGGATTTGATCTGCGCATTACCACCCACACGGCTTACAGAGATACCTACGTTGATCGCGGGACGGATACCTGCGTTGAACAGGTTACCTTCCAGGAAGATCTGTCCATCGGTGATGGAGATCACGTTGGTAGGGATATATGCTGATACATCACCTGCCTGTGTTTCAATGATCGGCAAGGCAGTCAGTGAACCACCGCCTTTCACCAGGTGTTTGATTGAATCCGGCAGGTCGTTCATATTCTTTGCCACATCATCATTGCTGATCACTTTGGCAGCCCTTTCCAGCAAACGGCTGTGCAGGTAGAATACGTCACCGGGATATGCTTCACGACCGGGAGGCCTTCTCAGCAGCAGGGATACTTCACGGTAAGCCACGGCCTGTTTCGACAGATCATCATAAATGATCAGGGCAGGGCGTCCGGTATCACGGAAATATTCACCTATTGCAGCGCCCGCAAACGGGGCATAGAACTGCAGCGGTGCAGGGTCAGATGCGGAAGCGCATACGATGGTAGTGTAAGCCATCGCACCATTATCGGCCAGGGTCTTCATCACACCGGCAACGGTAGAGGCTTTTTGTCCAACCGCTACATAAATGCAATACACAGGCTTGCCTGCATCATAAAATTCTTTCTGGTTGATGATGGTATCAATACAGATGGCGGTCTTACCCGTCTGGCGGTCTCCGATCACCAGCTCACGCTGTCCGCGGCCGATGGGGATCATGGCGTCTATCGCTTTGATACCTGTCTGTAGCGGTTCTTTTACCGGCTCACGATAAATAACACCGGGGGCTTTACGTTCCAGCGGCATTTCATACAGTTCGCCTGTGAGGGGGCCTTTGCCATCGATAGGTTCACCGAGCGTATTGATCACACGGCCTACCAATCCTTCACCCACTTTGATGGAAGCGATCTCGCCGGTCCTCTTAACTGTATCACCTTCCTTGATCTCTCCGCTTTCACCCATCAATACCACACCCACATTATCTTCTTCCAGGTTCAGTGCAATGGCTTTTACTCAATTCTCAAACTCCACCAGCTCACCGCTCAATACACCGTTCAGACCGTATACACGGGCTATACCATCACCCACCTGCAATACGGTACCCACTTCTTCCAAGTCGGCCGATACATTGAAGTTGCTGAGTTGCTGCCTCAGTATCGCTGATATTTCATCGGGTTTAATGTCTGCCATGATCTATTTACTTTTTTATTGATTGTTGACTTGATTTTTTTAACGTATGCTGTGTACATACAGGTTCTGGGAGAACTGCTTCTTGATGTCCTTCAGGTCGCGCAGTATGCTTGCGTCCAGCAGGTTGTCATCAAATTCGAGTACAAAACCGCCGATGAGTGTTTCATCAACAGCTGTTTCAAGTTCTATTTTATCCAGTCCGCGTTCAGACCTGATCTTGCTTTCAATGCCCTGTTTCAGTTCTTCACTTACCGGTGTTGCTGTTGTCAGTTTTACTTTATGTATGCCTCTGATGGCGTTGTACTGATCTATTACTGCAGATGCAATCTCCACCAGTTCCGATTCACGTCCTTTCTTTACCAGGAGAGATATGAATGCCGTAGAAAGCTCGCTGATCTTTCCTTTGGTAACCGCTTCAATGATCTTGCTCTTCTGGTCTGATTTGATCACCGGGCTCTTCAACAGGCTCCTGAAATCACGGCTCGCCTTGCACACATTTTCCAGATACTTCATGTCAGCATATACCGCTTCCATCTGCGATTTCTCCACAGCAATATCGATCAGGCTCTTGGCGTAGCGGTTGGCTAAACGTGGATTGGGCATGGGATTAATTAATAGTTTGCATTCAGTGAGGCACCATATGATAATTAGTAATTACTAATTAATTCAGCCTCACTCCGTCTGCCAGTTCTTTAATATATTTTTCCTGTTCTGTTTTACCTGCCAGTTCGCGGCGAAGTATTTTTTCACTTACTTCGATTACGAGTGCGCCTACCTGGTTCTTCACTTCGGTAAGTGCGGCATTGGTCTGCTGCGCGATGGTAACCTGTGCTTCGGTTACGATGCGGTCGTGTTCGGCTTTCGCCTTTTCTTTTGCATCGCTGATCATTTTGGCTGCCTGTTCTTTGGCTTCCTTGATCATCACGGCGCGTTCTTCGCGGGCCTGTACCATCAGCTGCTCGTTCTGGCTCTGCATGACTGCCATTTCCGCTTTCATCTTATCGGCCCTGGCCAGTGCATCTTCAATGCCCTGCTCCCTTTCCGTGATCGCTTTCATGATCGGCTTCCAGGCAAATTTACCCAGAACGAACAGCAGGATCAGGAAGGCGATGGTGGTCCAGAATACAAGCCCGATATCAGGCAATACCAAAGGATTTATTTCTAACAACATACTTCTATGTTTATCTGTTTAGCGTACGTGTAAATGGTCTGTGAAAATTATACAGACCCTCCGCCCTGTGCATCAGGTCTGTATAATGCGATTTTTCGCCGATGGCGATTACCGGATTTATTTATTACCCAGCAATGCAACCACCACTGCAAACAGAGATACCGCTTCCACAAGGGCAGCAGCAACGATCATGTTCGCACGAATGTCGTTAGCTGCTTCCGGCTGACGGGCAATACCCTCAACAGCACCTTTACCGATCTGACCGATACCAATACCGGCGCCGATTGCGGCCAGGCCTGCGCCGATTGCGGCAACACTTCCTACTACCATTTTGTTTGTTTTTAATTGTTATTGAAAAAGTTTAGTCTTCTGTTTCGTTATAATGCGGGTCGTGATCACCATGGTGATGGTGTTCCTCTATCGCCATACCAATATACATGGAGCCCAGCATAACGAAGATATACGCCTGCAGGAAAGCTACCAGTAACTCGATCAAACCGATAAACACCGCGAAAGGAACCGATATGGCCGATGCAAACACTGATTTAAAAATAAAGATCAGGCAGATCAGGCTCAGCACCAGGATGTGGCCCGCAGTCATGTTTGCAAACAACCGGATCATCAGCGATACCGGTTTGATAAATACGCCCAGCAATTCGATCGGCGCCAGGAATAGTTTCATACCCCAGTGCATGCCAGGCATCCAGAAAATATGTTTCCAGTAATTTTTATTACCCTTCAGGTTTACCACGATGAATACAAACACAGCCAGCGTCATCGTGAAAGCGATATTACCGCTCACGTTGGCGCCTCCGGGGAAGAACGGAACCAGCCCCAGCAGGTTGTTGATCAGTATCAGGAAGAAAAGCGTGAGCAGGAAAGGCACATATGCACCGTACCTGTGCCCGATATTCGGCTTGGCCACCTCATCCCGTATAAAGATGATCATCGGCTCCATGAATGATTGCAGGCCTTTGGGAGCAGACTTTACGCCTGTTTTCCTGTAAGCAGCTGCAACGCTCAGGAAGATCATCATTAACAGGAGCGCAGTAATGAATAATGAAACCACATTTTTGGTGATGGAAAAATCCCATACTTTTTTGGAAGATTCCTCATTCACTGATCCGTCTGCATTCACCACCCGGATCTTGCCTTCCACCAGTTTGTAGGTATAATTACCTTCATATGCAATGGGCTCATGGTGTTCATCCACCAGCTTAGCGGAAGAAAAAGTTTCCAGCCCTTTATCTGAATATAATATTACCGGCAGGGGGAGGGATGTATGTCCCCAGAGATGCCAGCTATGGGCATCTGCCACGTGTTCCAGAATGGTTTCGGTAACATTGAATTCGCCTTCTTCGCCATCATGTGCAGGATCTGTATGAGCTGCAGTGGCTGTATCATGAGAAAGCGTATCATGGGTTTCATGCTGCGCCTTAGACACATTAGTAAAAAGAATCATGCAAAGGCTGAAAGCCGCTGCCAGCAAAGATTTCGCGCTCATACGGGTCATACCTGTTCCGAAATTTGGCGCAAAGATAGGG
>DASVLZ010000029.1:0-2994 GCA_036384615.1 Sediminibacterium sp. | reverse complement strand
TTGTGTTATTTATCAGCTCAATAGTATTTAGACCTGTTGTCTTTGATATCCGCTGCCACCCTGAGTGCTTCAAAGGCCCGGAAAGAAACCCTCCTGGCGCTTTGCAGCAGGTTTTGCCTGAAGCTCTCCGCATCCATACCGTAAGCCCTTGCACCCACGCTTTCCGCTCTCACAGCAAAAACACCTGTATTGCCCGCAAAAGGTTCGCTGGCTTTATTAAGCAGCGCCTTGTTGAATACAGCACCTGCTACTTTGGGCTCATTGCCTATGCCAACCACAAAAGGTGCCGAGAAGCTAAGGCTGTCCATCCGCATTACCTGTGTTCCTGTACCGGTAGCATAAGATTCGAGTGTATTACCCTTGAATTTATCAGCAATGATCTTTGCAGCTATTTTTTCGTTGCGGATGATCGGCTCCACCATCGGGCGGGCTTCCGCAGCAGACATAATACCCGCTTTGTGTACCGCGCTGATGATGGCTACAACATACTGTTCACCCACTTCCATTGGTTCTGATATATCGCCTACTTTATTTTCAAATACCCAGCGCACCAGCTGCCTGTTCGCACCCAACCCTACGATCATGGCATCGTTCTCCTTTATTTCATTACCAGGCATCACCGGCTTATTATCTTTCATGGCATTGGCGTTGAATTCTTTGGCATTCTTGGAAGACGCCGAGAACTGCGCAGCCGCATTGCTTGCCGCAGAAATGGTTTCACCGCTTGCAGTGATCGTTTTTCCGTAGTAAGCGATCTTATAGGCCGGGCTCATATTTTTCTGCCCCAGCACTTCTATATAATGATAACCGAAATCGGTCTTTACCACTCCTTTGCTGCCCACCGGTTTATCGAATGCAAAATCATTGAACTCCAGTACCATTTTTCCCTGCGGGAAGTAATCGTATACACCGCCGGTTCCTTTACTTCCGCCATCATCAGAATATTTTACTACCAGCGAATCAAAGTTGGCGCCTTTAGCTACTGCCAGCTGTATGCTGTCTGCCAGCTTTTTGGCCGCACTGTCTTCCCTGATAACCTGGTTGGTCTGCGGGTTTACAGTACCTATGAGTATATGGCGCACTTTGGCGCTGTCAGGCCACTGTTTTATAGAGACCATTTTCGCCATTACATAACTGCCGGCATCCAGGTAAGGACCATATACCTGGCCAACAGGTATCTTCATCAGCGTATCCTTATTGGGCTGCTGCATGCGGTTCTTGCTGAAATAGCTGTTATAGTAAGGTATTTCACTGCCCTCTTTTGTCAGGAACTCCTGGGGATCGGCGGCCGCTTCAAACCCGCTTTTCTTCGAAAGCACCTGGTTCAGTACAGCTGCAGAATCGGCTGCACTGGGAGCAGAGCTGAATGTAACGTATGTAATGTTCCTCGTTTCCTCGGGTTTCTTAAAATCCTTGCTATGCTTGTTAATGTATGCATTGATCTCATCATCACTTACTTTAACTGAACTATCGCTCATCGGGTAAGGCACATATACATAAGAGAAAGAAGCCAATGCATTATTGTCTGCTTCCAGTTTGTTCACCATCCATTTGGGAATATACGTGCCCTGGATCAGCAGGTTCTGGTATTTGCTGCGCAGCGCCTGCATGATGGCGGGTTCAATATATGCCGCATTAATCGCTTTGAGCTGGTCGGCATTCGTGCTTTTCTTCAGCTGGGCAATCGCCTGTTTGGCATTGTTTACCATGAACTCACCGGTTTGGGGATCGGTAAACTCCTGGCGCAGGGGCGAATTGGGTCCATATAATATATCACCCAGTTCTTTGGGTGTTACCTGTAAACCGAGCTTATCATATTGCTGCTGTAATATCAGTTGTTCTACTTCCTGGTTCCATACAGAAGCCACCAGTTGTTCGCGGGTAGCGCCCTGGCCGGCGTACATACGTTCCTGCAGTTGCAGTTTCTCTTCAAAATCGCCGCGCAGTACTTTATCGCCATTTACTTTACCCACCACGCTTGCAGCAGAAAAAGCACTTCCGCGACCGCGGCCCACACCGTCCTGAAGGATAAACGCTATCAGCGCCAATGCAATGATACCAAAGATGATCCACGCCCCTTTGTCACGAATACTCTGAATTACAGACATAACTGTTCAATTAGTAGGTTTAGTTGCCCCTGTTTTACGGGGTAGCAAAAATAGGGGATTAAAACGTTAGAACAAATTGTGGATAACCTATAAAAATGCAATATTCATAAGGGTTTGGAAGGGGTTAAACCCCGGCAGGTTTGCATTTGGCTCCCGAATTTCCCTTTTTGGTCCGGCACAATAAAAAAGAATACTGCCGGCTAATTCACACTGGTTGTGAATACACCCCGTTTTCTGTGTATAACCCTACTATTTCCATATCCGGGTTGGGGAAAGATGAGGAATAACCTGCCGCGCGGCATATAGGTCTGGGTGTTTGGGTAAAGTCCACTTGCTGATTATCCCTGTGAATCCACAGTTGGCGGGATGGGGAAACTCATTAAGTACCTTTGTGTATTGTATAATCCACCGTTGTTAAGAAAACGGCAAATTCAGCGTCCTTACTGCATATACAGCGTGGATATACTTGTGAATATCCGTGGATAAACACGAACAGGTTAACTTTGCCTGTTGGGGATAAGAAAGTTATCCGGATTTCCACAGGCCTAATAATAATAGGTCTTTTAATAAAAAAGGTATTATTTATTATTAATACGGGAATTATGAACACAGCTTCCGCGGCAGTTTTTGAAAAAGGATTTTATGATACGGATATCGATCCGCACCTGGACCTGTTTGCCGAGATCGCAAGGTTGAAGAAAGAAAAGAATGCCATTGTGCTGGCGCATTTTTACCAGGAGCCGGATATACAGGATGTGGCGGACTATATCGGCGACAGCCTGGGCCTTGCCCAGAAGGCAAAGGAAGCCGATGCAGACATGATCGTGTTTGCCGGCGTACATTTCATGGCAGAGACGGCCAAGATCCTTAATCCGTCTAAAAAGGT
>DASVLZ010000028.1:0-3580 GCA_036384615.1 Sediminibacterium sp. | reverse complement strand
ATTTCCTGCTGATATGGATCTTTATTAAACTCAGCAGGCTGTATAATCATCCATCCCCCAAAACCCTGCTCTTCAATACCGGGCTGATCGTTGGCTTTTCCGTAATATGCTATCACCCCACCGCCATCCTGATCGGCGTGGTATTGTTTGCACTGATGGTGGTGCGGCCTTTCCGGCTGGCAGAATGGACACTGCTGCTGATGGGCATACTGCTGCCTTATTATTTCCTGTTCTCCTTCCTGTTCCTCACAGACCAGCCCCGTTCTTTTACATCGTTCCTGCCTTACCTGCAGCTGCATGTGCCGCTGTCGCAATGGAGCATACCCCTGATCGTGCAGTTATCGGTGCTGCTGGTAATGATGATAACAGGGCTCATATTCTGGCAGCTCACCCATAAGCGGATGGTGATACAGATACGCAAGAACTGGGGAGTAATGATGGTGATGCTGTTCATACTGTTGCCCATACCCTTTATTTTTCAGCAGGCAGGCGTGGAATCTGCTTTTATGTGTGTAATGCCGCTGGCGGCTTTTTCTTCCAACGCTTTTTCAACCCCGCGCAGGCTGATATTACCCAATATCCTCTTCTGGCTGGCAGTAGCCGTTCTCGCCTACAATAACTGGTTCCTCATCACATCATAAAAATCTACATCCATAGTCGTATTTCACCCATACCCCTGTATCATACCTCATATCTGCGTGATCATACTCTTATAATCCCCGAATCTGTGATCAGAATTGCCCCGCAGATAGTACCTTTGCATTCCATCATTTATCATAAAACAACCACATGAAATTCGGAGTTGTCGTTTTTCCGGGATCCAATTGTGACAGGGACATGCAGGATGCCCTGCAGCATGATTTTGGCAAAGAAGTGGTGATGCTCTGGCATAAGGACAAAGACCTCAGTATGTTTACCACGGATGACTGTATTGTATTGCCCGGAGGCTTTTCATACGGCGATTACCTCCGTTGCGGAGCAATTGCCAGGTTCAGTCCCATGATGCAGAGCGTGATCGATTTTGCCAACCGTGGCGGTAAGGTACTGGGTGTTTGCAATGGTTTCCAGATATTGTGTGAGAGCGCGTTGCTGCCGGGTGTGCTGCTGCAGAATGCCAACCAGCAATTTGTTTGTAAGAATGTATTCATCAAAGGCGATGATGGCCAGGCCTTGCAGGTGCCCGTGGCGCATGGTGAAGGAAGGTATTATGCGGATGAAGCTACGCTGAATGATCTTGAAAAGAATGGCCAGGTGATATTCCGGTATTGCCTGCCGGACGGCACCATTGCTGCGGGAGCGAATCCCAATGGCGCCATACGCAATATTGCAGGCATCAAAAACAAGGCGGGAAATGTGTTTGGCATGATGCCGCACCCGGAACGCGCTTCTTCCACATCCCTGGGCAACCTGGATGGGAGAAAAGTATTTGAACAGCTGCTGGGACTGAATTAACAAATTGGTTGTAAGCCTTTACCTAATTTTCCGTCAAAACTGATTATTTACACACATATGAAAAAGATACTCTTTTCCCTTTCCCTGATTTTCCTGGCAGGCTTTGTATTCGGACAGGATCCGGTAAGCTGGACGTATGAAACCAAAAAGAAATCGGCAGATACCTATGAGGTGATCCTTACTGCAGAAGTGGAATCCCCCTGGCATATCTATTCCCAGAATACGGGTAAAGGCGGGCCGATTGCCACAACGGTAAAATTCAAAGCCAACCCACTGGTAACAGTTACAGGTAAAACCAATGAAGTGGGCAAGCTGGAAAAAACGTACGACAAGAATTTTAAAACAAACGTATTGTATTATTCCAATAAGGTACAGTTTGTTCAGACCATAAAACTGAAAGGAAAGGTAAAGACCAATGTTTCCGGAACGATTGAATATATGGTTTGTGATGACAGCCAGTGCCTTCCTCCCACCAAGAAGAACTTTGACCTGAAACTGCTCTGACCGACAATACCCCGCCGATGAAAAAACTATCTGCACTTTGCTTAGCGCTGATCTTATGCTTTTGCCTCAACGCTCAGGGCGATAGTCTGCTGCACTGGCAAACGCAGGCCAGGAAAATAGGTGAGGGGTTATATGAGCTTACCTCGCGTACCACCATACCTGCCGGCTGGCATGTATATGGAAACAATCCTTCTATAGAAGGGCTTGAGAATATCAGATTTGCACCTGCCTATGAAAAGGCATTGATGCAGGGCAGCATCAGCTTTGCCCGGCAGCCCGCAAGTATTACCGATCCGCTGTTTGGCAAAGCCAATGTATACACGGAACAGGTGGAAGTGAAGCAGCAGGTAAAGATCGATGGCTTTGTACCTGCAGAACTCAAGGGCACGATCACAGCATATGTTGCCAGGGCGGATGAATTCATTACCTCGGAACAGCCCTTCGATGTGGCGCTGGAAGGCGGGCAGCAGGCAAGTGCGGCATCGCAAAGGATCAAATTAAATACTATTGACCTCGCACATCCGGAAACGGATTGCGGCAAACAGCAGGATGTTGCCAACAGCGGATTATTGTCCGTTTTCTTCCTGGGATTCCTTGGCGGACTGATCGCGCTGCTTACACCCTGCGTGTTCCCGATGATACCGGTAACGGTTTCCTTCTTCACCAAAAGATCGGCGAACAGGAAACAGGCCATACGCAATGGGGTATTGTATGGGTTCTTTATTTTTTTGATCTATGTGCTGGCCAGTCTGCCTTTTCATATACTGGGCAATGTGCGGCCGGAAATATTCAATAATATTTCTACCAACTCCTGGCTGAATGTGATCTTCTTTGTGATATTCATATTCTTTGCCATTTCTTTCTTTGGTTATTTTGAGATCACACTGCCTGGTAATATTGCCAGCAGGGCCGATTCCAAAAGCGGGCTGGGAAGTACCATCGGTATTTTCTTTATGGCGCTTACGCTGGCCATTGTATCGTTTTCCTGCACAGGCCCCATACTGGGCTCCTTGCTGGTAGGCTCTCTCAGTGGAGGAGCATGGCCGCTGACTGCGGGGCTGGCAGGGTTCGGATTGGCGCTGGCATTACCGTTTGCGCTGTTTGCTATATTTCCCAACTGGCTGCAGTCATTACCCAAATCCGGCGGATGGCTCGATACGGTAAAGAAAGTGCTGGCCTTTGCGGAACTGGCGCTGGCATTCAAGTTCCTCTCGAATGCCGACCTGGTAATGCATTGGGGTATTCTTAAACGCGAGGTGTTCATTGGTATATGGATACTGGTGAGTGCGGGGCTTACCCTTTACCTGTTTGGCGTACTGCGCCTGCCGCATGATTACAAGGGAATGAAAATAAGCAGCGGCAGAAAAGTACTGGGTGTGATCGCTTTGTTGTTTACACTATACCTGGTACCGGGTGTTACTAAAAGCAAATATGCCAACCTGCAACTGCTCAGCGGTTTTCCCCCGCCATTCAGCTACAGTATTTACGGAAAGGAAAATGTACACAACAAAGGTCTTGAAGCCAATGTGATGAATGATTACGATAAGGCTTTGGAAATGGCCAGGGCGCAGCACAAACCCATCCTGATCGATTTCACCGGCTGGGCCTGTGTGAACTGCCGCAA
>DASVLZ010000027.1:0-7651 GCA_036384615.1 Sediminibacterium sp. | reverse complement strand
ATAAGAACCCGGATTTCATTCATCATACTTTCCTTATCTTGCAATGACTAAACGCACCATGTATGGCCGATAAAAAACAAACACTGAGTTCCTCCCTTTTCACAAAAGACAATTACCTGTGGATGCTGATAGGCGCCGTTGTTGTGGCACTGGGTATGTTCCTGATGTCGGGCGGCAAGAGCACAGACCCCGGCGTGTTCAATACAAATGAAGTATACAGCACACTCAGGATCACCGTTGCGCCGGTACTGATCTTACTGGGACTTGGCATTGAGATCTATGCCATCTTCAAGAAACCGAAAACGGCTTAAATCCTTCCTATACTTATTTCACCAGCGGCAACAGCCGCTTTTTTTATGTACATCCTGTGAAATATGCCCGGCATCATTAAATACACTACCTTTTATTATCATTCATTCTTAACTACCATTACTAATGTCCCTCTTCCACGCCATTATCATTGCTATTGTAGAAGGTATCACCGAATTCCTGCCTATATCATCCACCGGGCATATGATCATTGTCAGCTCGTTGTTAGGCATCGGTAAAAATGATTTCACCAAACTGTTCGAAGTGGCCATCCAGCTGGGTGCCATTCTCTCGGTAGTGGTGTTGTACTGGAAGAAATTCTTTGTGCGCAACCCCTGGGTATTTTATGCCAAACTGATCGTTGCTGTTATACCCGCGCTGGCACTGGGTGCTTTGTTCTCTGATAAGATAGATGAACTGCTGGAAAGTCCGCTTACAGTAGCCATTACCATGCTGGCGGGCGGTGTGGTGTTGTTATTCATTGATGCGCTGTTTACGCGGCCTTCTGTTGATACGGATGATAAGATCGGTTTTGGCAAGGCATTCATCATCGGCATCTGGCAGTGCCTGGCCATGATACCAGGTACCAGCCGCAGTGCAGCCAGCATCATTGGCGGTATGCAGCAGAAGCTTACCCGCAGCCTGGCAGCCGAGTTCTCATTCTTCCTGGCCGTACCCACCATGGCAGCCGCCACAGGTTACAAACTGCTGAAAACCTTTAAAGACAATCCGGAAATACTGAAAGACAGCAACAATCTGATAGCGCTGGCCGTGGGCAATATCGTGGCATTTATAGTGGCCATGCTGGCTATCCGGTTCTTTATCGGTTACCTGCAGAAATATGGTTTCAAACTGTTTGGCTGGTACCGGGTGATCGGCGGAGCCGTATTGCTGGCACTGGTACTTTCCGGGGTGATACAATAACGCGAGATCTCTTTTATCTTTAGATACTAAAACCGACTGTATGCAAACTGCTTCCAAAAAAGTCATTAATGGCTGGGCCATGTATGACTGGGCAAACAGTGTATATAACCTGGTAATTACTTCTACCATCTTCCCTGCCTATTTTGAAGCGGTTACGGGTGATAAGAATCCAAATACACCTGTTGATACGGTAACGCTTTTCGGGCGCGAATTCGTCAACACCTCCCTCTACAATTATGCTTTGAGCTTCGCATTCCTGGTGGTAGCGATCATTTCGCCGATATTGTCTTCCATTGCGGATTATAAGGGCAATAAAAAAAGTTTTCTTTTCTTCTTCTGTACTCTCGGAAGCCTGGCCTGCGGTGCATTGTTCTTTTACGACCGCAGCAACCTGGGATACGGCATCGCCTGTTTGATCATTGCCTGCATCGGGTACTGGTCAAGCCTTGTATTCTATAATTCTTTCCTGCCCGAGATTGCTGCGCCCGAAGACCAGGACCGTGTAAGCGCCAAGGGTTTTGCCATGGGTTATATAGGCAGCGTAATACTGCAGGTGATCTGTTTTGTATTTGTACTGATGCCCGGCAAGTTCGGTATCGATGAAGGAAAAGCTTCCCAGATATCCTTCCTGCTGGTGGGCATCTGGTGGTGGGGCTTCGGCCAGTTCTCATTGAGCCGTTTGCCCAAAAGTACTCCTATCGAAAAAAGCGGCGACAGGGGCAGCCTGCTCACACATGGATATAAAGAGCTGAACAAGGTATGGAACCAGGTGAAGAAGATGCCGGTACTGAAAAGATACCTCGGCGCCTTTTTCTTTTTCAATATGGGCGTGCAAACCGTGATGCTCGCAGCTACATTATACGGAAAAAGCGAGCTGAACATACCCACTGAAAACCTGATCATATCCATACTGATCATACAGTTGGTGGCCATACCGGGAGCTTACCTGATCGCAAAACTTTCCTCGCGCCTGGGCAATTTCAGGGCGCTGATGATCGTGGTGGCATTATGGATCGTACTCTGTGTGATCGGTTACCTGTTACCCAGGGATGGTATCTATGAATTTTATGCGCTGGCCACACTGGTAGGTTTCGTGATGGGAGGCATCCAATCCCTCAGCCGGAGCACATACGCCAAGCTGATGCCCGAAACGCGCGACACCACCTCCTTCTTCAGTTTCTATGATGTAACTGAAAAGATCGCCATTGTCATAGGCATGTCGAGCTTTGGCTATATCAATGAGCTCAGCGGATCCCAGAGAAATTCCGTACTTGCCCTCGTGGTATTTTTTGCAATAGGCCTGCTGCTGCTGGCCTATGCAATGAAAAGCCAGCATTCGAAACCCGAAAGCCAGGCTCTGTAAAATAAAACCGAACTTTGTTTTTACAGCCAATAGCTGTTAGCTATTGGCCATTAGCTTTTCTTTTATGAATCTCTATACGATCAACTCCGGTTATTTTAAGCTCGATGGCGGGGCTATGTTTGGCGTTGTGCCGAAAAGCATATGGCATAATCTGAATCCTGCCGATGAAAACAATATGTGCTCCTGGGCATTGCGCTGCCTGTTGATACAGGATGGCAGCAGGCTGATACTGGTGGATACAGGTATGGGCGATAAACAGGATGCAAAATTCTTCGGGCATTACTACCTGCACGGAAGCGACAGTATAGACAGTTCTTTAAATAAATACGGATTCAGTAGGAATGATATTACGGATGTATTCCTCACCCACCTGCATTTTGACCATTGCGGGGGCTGTATTGTACGGGAAGGCGACCGGCTGGTGCCCGCTTTCCCTAATGCCGTGTACTGGAGCAATGCCGATCACTGGCAATGGGCCGTTGAACCCAATGCCAGGGAAAAAGCATCCTTCCTGAAAGAAAATATACTGCCCATACAGGAAAGCGGGAGGTTGAAATTTGTGGATGTGCCCGCCTCTCCGCAAAATGGCCTGGCCACTGCAGCATTTTCAGAATATATGACCATCCGCTTTACCAATGGCCATACGGATAAAATGATGCTTCCGCAGATACGCTACAAAGGCAGGACCGTTGTGTATATGGCCGACCTGCTGCCGTCTGTAGCACACCTGCCCATTCCCTATATCATGGCCTATGATATGTTCCCGCTCACATCCCTCAACGAGAAAAAATCGTTTCTGCAGGAGGCAGTGGAGAATGATTATGTGCTGTATTTTGAGCATGATCCCCGGTATGAATGCTGCACATTACAGATGACGGAGAAGGGTATACGCGCTAAAGATTTATTCAGGCTGGAAGAGCTGTAAAACCCTGTTTTTCCCGCAATTCCCTACCATAGCAGCAGAAATCACTACAAAAAACACACATTTTAGGCAATAGGAATACGGTGTACCCTGACTTAATTTGGTTCCCATTAATATTCCAGACCCTATGCGCAAACCCCAAAACGCCTGCTGCCCGGAGTGCGCCGCGCCTATCTCGTTCAGAAAGTTTGTGGTACTCAACAACCTTTCCGCCACGCAATGCGATAAATGCAAAAAAAGGATAGAAATAGCCAACCGCAATACCAATGCTGTTATTGCCGGCATTTCCGGTTGCCTGTCGGCAGCCTCTATTGCGTTAAGTGCCTATGTGGGTTTAAAGAATTATGGTTCCTTACTTGGCGGCATTGCGGCAGGTACGGGCATTGCCGTTCTCATCATCGTTTTCATATGCTGGTACGCATATACACATGCCCGGCTGAACTGCCTGCGCTCCGAATACCGTTTATGGAGTGAGGCGCCAGACCACCTTCTCACCGGAAGCTGATCATTGAGCTGAGCGGGTATCGCAGGTTCCTGTACTGCATCATATCCACTTTTACGCTGCCCACTACAATGGGGCTTTCTATACGCAGGGGAAGATGGTTCATATCATCACTTACCCATACCGTCATTTTTTCACCGCCTTCAAACATCGTTCCCTTTACCAGCAATGGCTTGAACTTGATCGCGCGGAATTTGCCGTATTTGGTTTTCACCGTTTCCTTCCCTATGTATTTGATATAAAGATTGTACACTTCATTATCCAGGAACATGGTGAAGGGTATTTTATCGTTGGGCTTGTATTTGCTGAAATCGATATTGCGCGCATAATAAATGGAGCTCAGCACATCCTGTACACAGTTGGGCACCTTGAACACGCCATTGGCAGTAATGGCGCTGTTGTTATGGCTGATAAAAGTTACATTCTCGTATTTTTTGAATCCGCCCTCACTAATATCGCGTATGAATTTCAGCGGTTGCATGCTGGCGGTATCAATATAGGTTTCATACCTGTCGCGCACCTTGAATATCCAGTCGTAACTGCTGTTGGATGTGCCCAATCCCACCACATGGTATACCGGGCGGTTATTTACATGATCGGGTGTTACGGTAAAATTGGCTGTACCGGCATTCACATACAACCCCATCACAGAATAAAAAATATTGAACGTGATGTTCTCCCCGCTGCTGAAAGCCAGGTTGCGGATACCGCAGAACTCATTTTCCGGAACGGTAACCGTTGTTACCGGCTGCCAGCTCAACCCCAGCATTATGATTAATATGGTCCATATTTTTTTCACGCCGCTTTTTCCTTTTTGTTCCTGAATATCCTGATCCCGAGGAGGAACAGGCTGCCGGCTATGGCCGGGATGATCAGGTTAATGATCCAGATACCCGCCGTGGTGGCGATGATGCCAAGTGTATTGGCGCTGATCAGTCCGAATAACTGGAGGCTTACTTTACCCCTGAACCCCAGCTCTGCCAGGGCTATCGTTGGAACGATGGCCAGCACCAGCAACATTACTCCCACCATACACACGGCATGCATAACCGATACTTCCACATCGAACACCTGCAATAGTAATATATACTGGACGATAAACACGATGTAACGGTATACAGACAGCAACAAAATTCTTGTTAATTCTTTCCTGCGCAGGTTCTCGAGTTCTTCGATAAGGAAACGGTATTTATTTACAAACCGGATCTTTTCCAATGCCCTTATCACCCATGCGATCCTGAAGAACAATAGTATGAACATGCCCACACCTATTGCAGTGGCTACCACGAATCCTGTAAACCATACTACTGACACACCGGCTACCTGGTTTGTTGCAGGGAGTATATCCCAGCGCAGGTATATGAGCGCCAGCAGGCCTGCGAGGAGTGTGATGATCGTCTGGCTCAACCCTCCTACCAATGATAATACTATCCCGCGCAGGCGGTTACCCTCATCGAGGAAAACGGCCCTGCCAAACAATTCGCCGATGCGGTTGGGCGTGCTGAAACCAAGTGCCTGCCCCGATAATATGGCCCGGAATGCATCCCGGAAAGATACTTTCTGAATATGCCCGATCAATACCTGCCATTTCCGGGCTTCCAGGCCCCAGTTGGCTGTCATTAATAATACCACTGCCCATATCTTCCATGATTGGGGGCCGGATAATGCGTTTTTGATCACAGCCCAGGACTGGTGCACATCTGTCTGCAATTGTATCTGGCGGTAGATAGACCATGACAGCCATATAAAAATGACCGGACCTACAATATAATTCAGGAATATTTTAAAACGTTTGCTCAGGACCAGGGTTTTGACCGATACAAAGAACGGCTTTCGTGCTGAGACAGAAAAGTGTTGCATAGGCATGATGCGGGTAAAAAAATCATTCCAACGGTTGTTGTTAACGTGTAAATCAGCCAGACGATGTATTTTCACTGCACGATGAAGGGAGAGATCATCCTGGGCATTGATCCGGGAACACAACTCATGGGCTTTGCCCTGCTGCGGGTAGGTCAACAGCATCCGCAGGTGATATTGATGGATGTGCTGAAGCTCACAAAGGAAAAAGATATCTATGCGCGCCTCGATATGATCCATAGCAAGGTATGCGAGCTTATAAAGTTATACCGCCCCTCTACGTTTGCCATTGAAGCCCCGTTCTTCGGGAAGAATGTACAGAGTATGCTTAAACTCGGAAGGGCGCAGGGTGTGGCCATTGCCGCAGCCATGCAGGCCAATATGGCGGTAACGGAATATTCGCCCAAGAAAGTAAAACAATCCATTACCGGTAACGGTAATGCCGATAAAGACCAGGTCTGGAAAATGCTGCAACGCATACTTTCCATTGAAGAAAAGCCCCGGTACTTCGATGCCACCGATGCCCTTGCCGTAGCCCTCTGCCACCATTACCAGACATCTTCCCCCATCGGGAAAACAGCTAAGGGAATGAAAGGATGGGAAGATTTTGTGGCGAAGAACCCCGGGAGAGTGAAGAAGTAATTTTGAAATTTTGGATTGGGAAATTGGGAAATTTGTTTTAGGATATACCGGAAAGAATAAATTTCCCAATTTCCCAATCCAAAATTTCAAAATCCCTCTATAATCCTCCTCCTCACCTCCTCCAATTCTTCCGGGGATAATGTGAGTTTGGGGCGGGAGAAATTGAGATCGTTAACATTGTTGATGGGCATGAGGTGTAGATGGGCATGGGGTACTTCGAGGCCTACCACGGAAATGCCGCAACGGTTACAGTCGAAAGCTTTTTCTATTGCATGGGCTATCGGCTTTGCAAACAGCAGTATGGCGGATAAATACTCATCCGGCATATCGAAGAATTTATCCACTTCCATTTTCGGTATCACCAGTACATGCCCTTTTACTAACGGAAATATATCGAGGAATGCAAAGAACCTATCGTTCTCGGCAATCCTGTAAGAAGGTATTTCACCGGCAATGATCCTGGAAAATAAGGTCATGGTTGAGGATTTAAGGATGGCAGATGGCAAATGGCAAATTGTTTTCAATCTGCCATTTGCCATCTGCCATCCGCCTTAATTACACTGTGATGTTTTCAATTTTAAACTTGAGGATGCCATTCGGCGCCAGCACTTCTGCTATTTCACCTTTGGCTTTGCCCATGAGCCCTTTGCCGATGGGGGAGCCTGCCGATATTTTGTTCTGTTTCAGGTCGGCCTCTTTTTCACCCACGATCTGGTAGGTCATGGTCTTTTTGGTAGCCACGTTGGTGATCGTAACCTTGGTAAGGATGGTTACCTTACTGGTATCTATGGAACTTGTATCCACAATCTTGGCATTCGCGATGGCACCCTCCAGCTGCTTGATTTTGGCCTCAAGCATGCCTTGCGACTCTTTGGCCGCATCGTATTCAGCATTTTCTTTCAGGTCACCCTTTTCCCTGGCTTCCGCTATGGCTTTGGAAGCGGCAGGACGATCCACGGCCTTCATACGCTGAAGGTCTTCGCGCATCTTCTCAAATGTTTCTTTTGTAACATACATAGTAGCCTCACTCATGGTCTTTCCTTTTAGTAGAGTCAAAAAAAATACAACGCCGCATGTGATTGCAGCGTTGCACGTATTCCCAAATATACAAAAACTTACGGTCATTTGGAAA
>DASVLZ010000026.1:0-2986 GCA_036384615.1 Sediminibacterium sp. | reverse complement strand
CGATGCTCAGGCATTTCTCATAAATATTCGGGAAATGATGAAGGAACTTTTCCTTATCCATATGGCGGCAATCGAGGTACACATATTCGGTACCGTTCTTCTTCATTTCATTATCGATGGCACGTGCCACGATATCGCGCGGCGCCAGGTCTTTGCGGGCATCGTAGCGCTCCATAAAGGCTTCGTCCTGTTTGTTGCGCAATATGCCGCCATCACCCCGCACCGCCTCTGTTATCAGGAAAGAAGGAGATACACCCGGCTCATATAAAGCCGTGGGATGGAACTGGATAAACTCCATATTCTCTATGCGCCCTTTGGCACGATATACCATGGCAATGCCATCACCGGTAGCAATACGCGGGTTGGTGGTGGTGCGGTAGGCCTGGCCCGCGCCGCCTGTGGCCAGGAGGGTAATGCGGGCGAGTATCTTTTCAATATTGTTGGTATGCAGGTTCAACACATATACCCCGTAGCAGGTTATATCTGTTGTTGATTTGGTAACCAGGTATCCCAGGTGGTGCTGGGTAATGATATCCACTACAAAGCAATGGTTGATCAGTTCAATATTGGGCAGCTGTTTCAGCTGTGCCAGCAGGGTACGCTCCATTTCCCTGCCGGTAACATCTTTATGATGCAGTATGCGGTTTTCGCTATGGCCGCCTTCCTTTCCCAGGCTGTATTCGCCGCTCTCATCCTTATCAAATTCAGCCCCGTAATCAATCATTTCCTGTATGCGTTCAGGACCCTCTTTTACAACGATCTCCACGATATGCGGGTTACAAAGGCCATCACCGGCGATCAGGGTGTCATCAATATGTTTATCGTAGCTGTCTTTTTCTTCATCCCATACACCTGCCACGCCGCCCTGTGCGTACTTGGTATTGGTTTCATCGGCCTGTGTTTTGGTGATGACCGTTACTTTTTTATCGGGGAAATGCCTCGCTGTTTTCAGCGCATAAGTCAATCCCGCTATACCTGATCCTATTACCAGGAAGTCTGTTTGCATATCCGATCATTTATGCCGGTTCTACCCAGGCGTTATTTTCCTTCAGCAGGGCAATCAGTTCATCAACGGCGATATCACTGTCGATATTCCGTTTCATGATCTCCTTTCCTTTATAGAGTGTGATCTTACCTACCCCGCTCCCCACATAACCAAAATCCGCATCGGCCATTTCGCCGGGACCATTCACGATACATCCCATGATGGCGATCTTTACTCCTTTGAGGTGGTAGGTTACGCTGCGTATTTTTGCCGTGGTTTCCTGCAGGTCAAATAAAGTTCTGCCGCAGCTGGGGCAGCTGATGTATTCTGTTTTTGATATACGTGTGCGCGTGGCCTGCAGTATGCTGAAGGCGGTTGCGTTGATAAATTGCTCCACCGTTGTATTGCTGCCGTAATTGCGGCCGCTTACCAACTGCTCGCCGGATGACTGCCGGGCATAGCTCTCCCCCGTCATTCCCAGGCATATACCATCGCCAAAACCATCCAGCAGCAAAGCACCACACTCTGTTGAATAATGGATCAGGTGCTCATCTGCGGTTTGCCAGTTGCTGTCGCTGATGATGATAACAGG
This sequence comes from Sediminibacterium sp., assembly GCA_036384615.1. Classification (GTDB taxonomy): domain Bacteria; phylum Bacteroidota; class Bacteroidia; order Chitinophagales; family Chitinophagaceae; genus Sediminibacterium. The sequence goes on along the minus strand of DASVLZ010000026.1, from coordinate 1,409 downwards.
ATTGCGGATATCCCTCTCTTCCAGCTCCATGAACATGCGCCGTATGGCGGGCATGGTATGCGGGTGTGTACTGCTGAGGCAGAGCACTACGGAAGGGTCATTGGCTATTTCATCCAGCCCGGTGAAATCGTTGATAGGGGTATTGTCGTTAAAACAATCCACCATCACGAAGTTGAGGGTATTGCTTTTGTCTTCTGCCTGCAGGTATCCCGTGGCATCAAAAATGGGGAAACAGGTTTCCTTATCAGGTGCCTGTTGCCAGCTTGCCGGGTAGGTGATCAGTTTTACGGTGCCGGGCAATGCAAAATCCAGCAGCTGGTTGCCTGTGAAAATATAATCGGCGGCAGTATCGCTGATCATCCATTTATCCAATGCGGCATCGTAACCGTATCCTATGCTTTGCAGGTCTGTCGGTGTAATAGGGCTGATCTTGCTCAGGTCGGCTATCACCACAGGCACCTGTTTTGCGCCGATGTTCTGTACAGCAAAACTTTCCCTTCTCCTGTATGTAAACGGGTTGTACGGCACGTGCGTAACAGGTGGTATGAGGGCCTGGCCGGGATTACGGCCGGTGTACCGTTTTACCAGGTCGCGGCAAACGGGTATTTCAAATTCGGGGTCTTCGGTAAGGCTTACGCGAACCGTATCGCCAATGCCGTCTTCCAGTAAGGTGCCTATGCCTGCGGCGCTTTTTACCCTGCCATCTTCTCCATCGCCTGCTTCCGTAACGCCGAGGTGCAGGGGATAGCATTCGCCAAACTCTGCATCCATTTGCTGTATCAGCAGGCGGTAGGCCTGTACCATTACCTGGGGATTGCTGGCTTTCATGCTCAGCACAATGTTGTGGTAGCTTTCATTACGCGCTATGCGCAGAAATTCCATGGCGCTTTCCACCATACCCATCGGCGTATCGCCATAGCGGCTCATGATGCGGTCGCTGAGGGAACCGTGATTCGTTCCAATACGCATGGCGGTCCCATAGTCCTTACAGATAGATACCAGCGGCGTGAATCTTTCCCTGATGCGTTCTATCTCTTCGAGGTATTCGGCATCAGTATAATCGATCTGTTCAAATTTCTTTTTGTCAACATAATTGCCGGGGTTCACCCTTACCTTCTCTACAATGCGGGCTGCTATTTCCGCGGCGTTGGGTGTAAAATGGATATCGGCCACCAAGGGTGTGGTATAGCCGCGTTTTCTGAGCTCATTGCGGATATTCAGCAGATTCTCCGCTTCTTTTTTGCTCGGCGCGGTAATGCGTACCAGTTCTGCGCCCGCCTCTATGCAGCGGATGCTCTGCTCCACGGTGGCCATGGTATCCATGGTGTCGGTGGTTGTCATCGTTTGCAGGCGCACGGGATGGAAATTGCCCAACAGCAGGTCACCGATCCTTACTTCACGGGTCTGTA
>DASVLZ010000025.1:0-14095 GCA_036384615.1 Sediminibacterium sp. | reverse complement strand
ATAGGAGCGGAATGCCTTACCATTACTCTGGAAACGCAGGCTCAGCTTCTGGCCATCGCCCATCGGCAACGGATCCCATGCAGATTTCTTGAAGATATTACGCAGGGAGAAGTTATTGAACGATACACCCAGTGTACCGGTAAGTCCGATATAACCGCCCCAGCCGGCGCTCAGTTCCAGCTGGTCGCTCGATTTTTCTTCCACTGTATAGTTGATATCCACCGTACCGTCTTCAGGGTTGGGCACGGGAACAGGGTTGATCTTTTCGGGGTTGAAATAGTTCAGTTGCGACAGTTCGCGTATGGAGCGGATCAGGTCTGTGCGGCGGAATTTTTCACCGGGTATGGTGCGCAGCTCACGGCGTATTACATATTCCTTGGTACGGTCATTACCTGCAATACGCACATTCTTGATCGTAGCCTGCGGGCCTTCTATGATGCGTATTTCAAAATCGATGGTATCATTATACACCGCTGTTTCCACGGGATCTGTGCGGAAGAACAGGTAACCATCATCCTGGTAAAGGCCGCTGATATCACCGCCTTCGGGACCGGCAGTCTTACCGAGTTTCTTATTGAGGATATCCAAATTATAGGTATCTCCCTTGCGGATACCGAGAATAGCCGTAAGCAATGAATCGGGGTATTTGGTATTGCCCCTCCAGGTAATATTGCCGAAATAATATTTATGGCCCTCGCTCATCTTGATATCGATGTTGAGATCGCCGCGGGAAGTATGGTATACAGTATCTTTTTCTATAACCGCGTCACGGAAGCCGAGTGAGTTATAATAGTCGAGCAGCTTGTCCTTGTCGTCTGTATATTTCTTTACATCGTACTTGGCGCTGGACAGTTTGATCCTGATATAGGGGTCGAGTACGCGTTTGGTCTTGCTGAAAGTGAGGAAGCCTTTGTCTTTCAGGTACTCGCTGAATGTATAGGGATGTGTTTCCACGATCTGCGCCTGGTCATACGTGGGGAACAGGGTGAACCTTGATTTTTCCTTGGTGTCTTTCAGTTGTTTCTTCAGCTTGGCTTCATCAATAGTATTGCCGCCGAAGTTGATATTGTTGATCTTTACTTTAGGACCTTTGTCGATCACGAAGTCGAGCGCCAGTGTATTCTCGAAAGTGGTATCCTTTCTTTCCACGATGTTTACGCGTGCATCGAGAAACCCTTTTTCCGCGAAAAATTTCTTGATGGCTTCCACCGCTGAGATCTTCATATCCTCTGTGATCACACGGTTGGGGATCAGCCCTGTTTTGCCGGCCAAATCTTCCGACTGGCTCTTGGAAACCCCTTTGAAGAAGAACTTGGACAGCCTGGATCTTTCTGTAACTGAGATCTCGATATCAATATTTCTTCCCTCCAGTTTCGTAACAAAGATCTCAACGTTGCTGAAGTATTTCTGACCCCAGAGTTTGTTGATGGCTTTGGCGAAATTATCACCATCGGGTATGGATACTTCATCTCCTATATTGATGTTGGCGATGGAGAGAAGCAGGTTCTCATCAAAATTAAGGTTGCCGGTAACTTTTATAGCCGCTATCCTGTATTTCTTGGAAGTTTTCTGATGAAACAGGTTCAGCAGGTCTGCATCTATATTGGTAATGGTTGTATCGGTTTGCTGAGACCAGGCCGGGAAACTCACGAGCGTAGTTAGTAAAGCCAACACTAAGAATTTGTACACTTTCTGCATCCGTTTCGGTTTGGGTATTGCTCTCTGAAAGACACCCTTTTCTTTCAGTGGATCTGGTTTCAGTTTTAGTAAGCGGGGCAAATTAACGGGAATAATTAAAAGTCTTTGTTAAATCAGCCGACAAAAATAGGGCCTTTATACATTGAAAATCAGCTATGCCAATTGGGTTTCCTCCTGTATCTGCCCGCCTGTTTTCCCAAATCTCCTTTCACGGGCCTGGAAGTCGATAATGGCTTCGTACAGGTTCTCCTTCCGGAAATCGGGCCAACGGGTGTCGGTAAAGTATAATTCGGCATATGCCAACTGGTATAATAAAAAGTTGCTGATCCGGTATTCCCCGCTGGTCCTGATCATCAGTTCCGGGTCGGGAAACTGGCTGGTGCTGAGGTATTGCTGCAATGTATGCTGGTCAACGGTTTCGGGGTCTATTTTGCCTGTTTTCACATCCCTGGCTATATTCTTTACCGCATTCACCAGCTCCCAGCGGCTGCTGTAGCTGAGGGCCATAATAAGGTTAAGGCCGGTGTTGTGGCTGGTCATCTCCAGCGCTTCTTCCAGCGCCTGGAGCGCGGCGGGAGGCAGCATTTTCATGTCGCCGATCACATGCAGCCGGATATTGTTCTTGTTGAGCGTGGGAACTTCCTTGCGTATGGTATCTACCAGCAGCGTCATCAACCCCTCCACTTCCTGCTGCGGGCGGTCCCAGTTCTCAGTGCTGAAGGCATAGAGCGTGAGGTACCCGATACCCAGTTCGGCACAGCCTTCCACTATGTTGCGAACACTTTCCACGCCATGGTAATGGCCATATAAACGGTCCTGTCCTTTCTCCTGCGCCCAGCGCCCGTTACCGTCCATAATAATGGCAATATGATGGGGCAAACGCTCTTTGTCGATCTGCCCTAACAAGCCGTCCTCCATAATCCCTTGGTGGTTAAGGCGGCAAATTTAGCGAAAATCAGGGGGAGAATGGGAAAAAGTCAAAGAGAACAGTTAAAGTCGATAGTCCATGGTCCATAGTCCATGGCTGATGTCTAACCATGGACTATCGACTCTTTACTTATTTGATGGGCATTTGTAGGACGACAGGTTGAATGACACCCCTACCTTGATCGTTGCAAACGCGTCTTTCTGGAGGCTATTGCCCCGCTGGCGGCCCTTGATGCCGATGGAACTGCCGGTTTCATAGCTTCTGTCCTGCAGCAGGTAGCCGGGTGATGGCGACCCGTCCGGGAGGGGCGGAAAAGCATCGGGCGCATAAAGGCCGCTTACATCGTCAAGATAGTCTGTGCTGGTAAAGCGGTAGGTCACTTCTCCGAATACGTTCATTTTCGGGCTCAATGCATATTTTATACCCACAGTGAACGGGATACAGAGGGCCAGCGGGTTGTATGGTTTCATATCGGGATAGGCTGCGCTTCCCTGGCCTTCGGTGCCCAGGTTGCGGAGCAGGTATTTATCGCCGTTCAGGTAAGCATACGGATCATAGGAAAACACGCCAACACCCAGGCCTACATAAGGCGTAAAATTAAATCCCTCAAAACCGGGCTGGAAGCGGAAGAAATTGAAATCGCCGGAGAGGCTCAGCTCCCATACATTGGAATTGAAGCTGAGGTTGCGCTGCGCCTGTACCGCATTGCTGCTGTATTTATCAGAATACCCCAGCATGGCATATTCGCCGGATATCCTTACACCGATATAGTTGGTGATCTGTTTGCGGAAGAAGATACCCGCAGCGATCTTGGGACGGTTTACGGCAAAGTTCGGGTTCAGGTCGCCGAAATAATGGCCTGCGCCTATTCCTATACCGAACTCGCCCTGGTGCACATAGGGATCCAGCATCTGCGCGCGGGCAGTTTGCAGGCTGGTAAATAAAAATACAATAGCAGCTGCTCTTTTCAACATAGGTTTTGGATAGGTCTTGGCTCTCTAAAATAGCACCTTTTTCTGTTTTTAAATGTTAATTTCTCTTGTCGAGTCCCCAGGTGAGCTTCGTACGGAGGGTGGAGAGGAAGCTGTTTTCATTGAGGCGGACGAGGCTTATGCAGAATTTTTCCCTGCGCACGGCCAGCTGGATATTCTTGCTGACGATCTCCCTCCTGGCATCGAGGGCGCAGATGATCTGGTCGCCGCGGCCCTCTACTTCAAATGAAATAATGTTATTATCCGGAACGATGATCGGCCGCACATTCAGGTTATGGGGCGCTACCGGCGTGATCACGAAACTGGCGGATTCGGGGAACATGATCGGCCCGTTGCAGCTCATATTGTAACCGGTGGAGCCGGTGGGCGTGGAAACGATCAGGCCATCAGCCCAGTAGGTGTTCAGGAATTCGCCGTTCAGGTAGGTATGGATCTTCACCATCGGCGCCGTATCGCGCTTATGGATCGCGAATTCATTCAGTGCAAACGGCGTATCGCCAAACAGTTTCTCGTTGGAATCCAGGTGGATCAGCGTTCTTTTATCCAGCAGGAAAGTATGGTTCACCAGCGAGTCTACAGCGCTGGCCAGTTCATCCTTGCTGATGCTGGCCAGGAATCCCAGCCTGCCAAAGTTGATGCCGAGCACGGGTATTTTCTTGTCGCGTACCAGGGCCACCGCATCCAGCAGGGTGCCATCACCGCCAATACTGATCAGGCAGTCAATATCCGTTCCCAGGTCTTCCGAAGCAGCAAATGGCTTTAATTTTTCATGCAGGTGGGCGGGGAGGGTAAACTGCTGTAACAACTGTTGAAAGATGAGGACAACGGCATCGTACCTGTGCAGCTCTTCCAGCAGGGCCACCAGCGGGTTTTCCTGCTCAAAATTCAATCCCCTGCTGTATATCGCTACTTTCATTGGGTAAGATTTGAGAACGCTGCAAATCTGCGGCTGTTTTTTATGCAGTGACCGGGCATCCCTTCATCAGAAATTGTTTCTCGTCTGTAAATATAAGCCATCCCGTCCCAGTTGGTTGAAGCTGTATTCGATTTTGAATACAAAATCATAGATCGACACAATATCCAGTCCCACTCCATAGGTCCTGAGCAGTGTATTATTGAGTGTGTTGCCGGCACCTGGGTTCCTGGCATGTGCGTAACCCAGGTCTCCATACGCTTTCAGGAAAAAACGGATGGGAATGCGGTCGTGCGTTTTGCTTTTGAAAGGGTTCTTCAATATAAAAGAAAATACTTCCCTGTTGAATGTGGTCTTGAGTGCAGCGCCGTTCAGGCCGTCTACAACATTGTACTCCAGTCCGCGCAGCTGGTAAAACCCGTATCCTATCAACCGCTGGTTATAAAAATAATCGTTTGCCGGCAGCTTGGCCGTAGCCAGCGCTTCCAGGTGAAGAAAGCTCTTTCGCGATACGGGGATGGCATATACAGCCCGCAGGTTGGTCTGCCAGAGATTGTAATCGGAAGATATGCCTCTCTTGTACAGCATGGCATCGAACAGGAAACCGCGGGTGGGATAGGCGATATAATCTACGTTCACAAAACGGTACTGGTAGGTAAAATCCAGGTATCGTATCTGCGTTTTTGCGCCCGGGTAATAGAGCGGGTTGATGCGTAGTACCGTATCGGCCACCCGTTCATCGTTATACGCTACTTTAAAATAATGCCTGTTGCGTGTATCGGGCCGGTAAGAATAGGTGAGCTCGGCCCTCAGCGCTTTGCGCGACCATGTCTGGTCCTGCCTGAAGAATTGTTGTTTGTTATCGCGGGTATCATAATTGATCTCTTTCGTGGAAGCGGTAGAAAAGCCCACGCTGAAACCATGCCGCAATTTCCTGTCGAAAAAAGGAAGCCCGTAACGTATGGTAAACTGCTTTGTGTAGCCGGTAATGAGCCAGATATTCAGTTCATCATTCCTGCCCGTAGTATTCTGCTGGGTGAATTTGAGACCATAATTGACCCTGTCGAGGCTTCGTTTCTGGTCTACCCACCACTGGTTGAAATTCCGGTCTACCAGGCGGAAATAAGGAATGGGAAAGAAATACCATCGTTCCTTCATATCCACGTTGATCTCCACCATATTTCCTTTTACGGAAGCGATGTATACGGATACATCTACAAACAGCAGGGTATTCATCAACTGGTCATGCGTGCGCACGAGTTCCTGTTTCAGCTGCGACATAGGCAGTTGCTGCCCCTGTATTACGGATATTTCACGGGTAACGATAAAATCGCGGGTGCGTTTGTTCCCCGAGAGGTGTATGCCGCTTACGATCACCTGTATATTGTCATCATGAGATAATAGGAGCAATGAATCGGGAGCGGCTGTTTCCTGGGCGCGAGCTAAAAAACCCGGCATGACCATCAACAAAAAAAAGGTTGCTCGCAATATCCGCATCTGCCTGGTTTGGTTGGCAAAAATAAGGGTTTGGTGTATAGTCGATAGTCCATAGTCAATGGTCCATGGACTATCGACTATCGACCCAACCGGGATCTCACATATTCAGATAGGTAAGTAAGTGATTATAGTTTTCGCGCAGCTCGTTGGCGTAGGCTTCTTCGCCGAAGAAATACCTTACGGTGTATTCATAGCGCTGGAAAGTGGATACCAGGTCGGAAACTTCTGTCTTGTTTACTTTCATGGTAATGATGAGCATGCCGGTATCTCCTTCCACGTAGGTATTCAGTTGGGTGATGTATGCATCATTGGTTTCCACCAGCCTGTTGATCTCGCCGAATGAGAGGTTGCGTTTGTCTGTTTCCAGTACGATCACCCCGCCGGGTTCATCGTTGCCTACAAAATGAGAGAAATAATGCAGCAGCTCCCTGGCGGTGATCACGCCTGCGAGTTCCTGCTGTTCATTGACCACAGGAAGCAGCGACAGTTCATTATCCGATACCAGTTTGAATGCGGTAAGCAGGTGTTCTTCCTGCTTGATGGAAACGCGGATCAGCGAAGATTGCACCGTGGCCACATAGGCGCGTTCATCACCATCCAGCAGGTCGTCCTTGCTGATGATGCCCGCAAACTTTTCTTCACTCAGCACGGGCAGGTGCTGTATATCGTATTCATCCATCAGTTGCAGGGCAAAAGCCAGCTTGTCATCGAGGCTGATGGAGGGAAAATGTGTATTAGAAAGTTGTGATGCCAGCATGTAATACAGTTCTACCTTACTATTAGGCAAAAATTACGCCACGGTTGCTGCAGACACGCGCAGATTATTCAGGAAGCCATCCAATATCCTGTTAAACTCAGCGGGTACTTCCATCATGGGTGCATGTCCGCATTTATCAATGAAATGAAGCTCGCTGTTGGGTATGAGGCGGTTAAATTCACGGGCCACGAATGGCGGGGTGATCGTATCGTTATTGCCCCATATGAGCAGGGTGGGCTGTTTGATCTGGTTCAGTTCTTCGCCCAGGTTATTACGTATGGCGCTTTTGGCCAGTGCGATTATCTTGATCACTTTGAGGCGGTTATTAGTGATCTCGAACACTTCATCCACCAGTTCCTTGGTAGCGGTGGCAGGATCGTAAAAAGTGATCTCTGTTTTCTTTTTGATGTACTCGTAATCGCCGCGTTTGGGATAGCTGTCGCCCATGCCGTTCTCGAAAAGACCGCTGCTGCCCGTAAGGATGAGCGACCGGATCCTTTCGGGATGTTTGAGTATATGCACCAGGGCTACATGGCCTCCGAGCGAGTTGCCCAGGAGATGGATCTGTTCGTAGCCCCTTGTTTCAACGAATTTGTGTACGAATTTTTCGAGGCCGCCCACGGATGTATGAAAAATATCCAGGTCGAACAGCGGCAGCATGGGCACGATCACTTTATGGGTATGCCTGAAGTGCTCTATCAGGTCCTGGAAATTGCTCAGGGCGCCGAATAATCCATGCAGCAGCAACAATGGCTCGCCTTCTCCTTCTTCTATGAATTTGAATTTATCCTGATGTTTGATCTCGTAATTCATGCGCAGTTTCTTGATACGGCCATTATAACACCTGTACAAATAAAAGGAAAATCAGTCAATGATCGTCCGTTGCTAAATTACTGTTTTTAGGTCAAAGGGAATCAGTCTGGGAAACTGAAGTCCCAGGGCCGTACCCACCTCCTGGTCCCGTAGGGACCAAAGCTTTATAGCCCCGAAAAACATACATGTAATTGCAGCCCCGTAGGGAGCTGCTCCATTAGTCATTCCGACATTCATTCATTGGGATTCTATAAACAGAGCCCTTTATTCTTACACCCGGATTCATTCGAGAACAAGGATTGCCCCTACCGGGGCAATAAAAACCCACACGTATTTTTGTCCTACAAAGCTTTGGTCCCTACGGGACCAGGGCTTTAGACTTTAATATTTCCTGCCGGCAGTGCTTCAAAAAAACGGGAGAGTTCTTCGAACATCCCCTTGAACCAGGGTATGAGTGATGCAAACAGGTCAATGGCCTTGGGCCCCCAGGGCCTGATGAAGGAGTAGCTCTGTGCGTTTTCAAAAGTCTCCGCTTTCAGGATATGCAGTTCCCGCGCGTAAAACAATACTACGCTGTATACGGTTACGTATAATGCGGCGTATAACAATACCCCGGCAAGTTTGTTGAGCCAGCCCAGCATTACCAGGTTCAGCGCGGAGCTGATAAGCCTTGCGCCGATCCGTACCAGTAATACCACGGCTATCATTACCAGCGCGAAGGATAAGAAAGGCAGCCAGGCCGCCTCAATATGGGCTTTTTCTCTCAGTAATGATGCCACCCAGGTAGATAGCTTCATTGCCGCTGCCAGGCCGATAATGATGGCGAAAAAGGAGAATAATGCCACCACAAACCCGTTCCGGAGCCCTTTCAGCACGGAAAAGATCAGGAGGGCGAGGAGGATGAGATCAATAAGCATCAGGCCAGCTGCTATTTAGCCAGTAATTCCTTTACTATGGCAGCTATGGCTTTGCCATCTGCCCTGCCCGCGAGTTGTTTGGATGCCACGCCCATTACTTTCCCCATATCCTGCGGGCCTGCGGCGCCTACTGAAGCAATAATGCCACTTACCGCCTCTTTCAGCTCCTGCTCAGTGAGCTGTTGGGGAAGGAATTTTTCAATTACCGCGATCTCTTCCTGCTCCTTGGTGGCCAGGTCGGCACGGTTCTGCTGCTGGAATATTTCCAGTGAATCCCTGCGTTGCTTTACGAGTTTCTGCAACAGTTTCATTTCTCCGTCTTCAGTTACCTGGCCGTTGGCGCCGGGTTCTGTTCTGGCTTTGATGATTTCTGCCTTGATTGCCCGCAACCCGCGGAGCAACGCTTCATCTTTCGATTTCATGGCCTCTTTCATCTGTGCCATTACTGCTTGTTCGAGACTCATGGTATTGTGTTTGAAGTTTGTATTGGTGATGGATGGTCCAAAGTCGATGGCTCACGAACTACTGTTCCTTCTGTGTTTCCCTGAATTTACGGTAAAACTCACGGGCGAAATTTTTCATGTCGTCACACAGTTGCTGCTGCTGGGTGGCGCGCAGGTAAGTGTCGGCCATGCCCATCAGTGTCTGGTAATAAAAGTCTGCCATCTCATCGATCATCATATCTTTTGTCCAGAGGTCTATCCGCATGGCTGTTTTATCTGCGCCGTCCCAGAAAGCCACCATCATGGATTTGGCCTGCTGCATACTATCCGCGGTGCTGTCGGTAGCATTCCAACCGATCTGCTGCGGCACTTTGTTCTCGTCAAGTCCTATCTCAATGGTGATGGTGGATGTTTTCATCGGGCGAAGGTAGGGAATTGGGAAATTTTGGAATTGGGAGATTGGGAAATTGCAGATCGCAGATTGCAAATGGCAGATTTGTTGAACATAGTTGTCGATGGACGATGGTCTATGAACTATGGGTTATGGACTATGGACCAAACTTTCTCCACCGCGATTTCCCAGCTGAATTTTTCTGCCTGTTGTTTGCCGAGGGCTATCTGGTTGCTGCGGAAGGTTTCATCGCGGTAGAGGTGGAGCATGTGTTTGGCGAGGGCTTCGGGGTCGCCGGGTGCTGCATATAACGCAGCATCGCCACCGGTTTCGGGCATGGCGGATGTATTGCTGGTGATCACCGGCACTTCTGCGCGCATGGCTTCTATGATGGGCAGCCCGAATCCTTCAAACCACGATGGGTATACCAATGCATATGCCGCTGCGGTAAGTTTTGCCAGCTGTTCATCATCTACATACCCCGTCAGCACCACATCATGCCGGTGTTTGAAGGTCCGGAGCTTTTCTTCAAAATCGGCAGATTGCCAGGCAATCCTGCCGGCTATGATCAGCTTCATATTGCTGTGCTGCCATTTTTTGAATTGCGAAAAGGCCTTCAGCAGGTTCACCAGGTTTTTCCGCGGGTGTATGCTGCCGGTATACAGGAAATATTCTTTTGCGCCGCTGTACTCCACTTTTACCTGCTGTTTTTCTTGCCATGACAGCGGGCGGAACCTCTCTGCCGCGGCGTTGTGTATTACGCTGATCTTTTCCGGCGACACAGGATAGTGCTGCAGGATATCATTTTTCGAAAATGCTGAAACGGTTATTATATGATTTGCCTTTTTCAGAAATCTTTTCATGTACAGCCTGTAATACAGGCGGTGCTGCCAGGGAATAAAAGAAGGGTAATGCAGAAAGGAAAGATCGTGCAGTACCAGCACCTGCGGTATGCGTGTATGCAGGCTGCAGAAGCTATAGGGCTGTAGCCATACATCGGGTTTATAGCGTTTCAGCGCTGCCGGCGCCTTTACATCATACCAGTATTTGAATGTGAGTATATGGCGTGCCGCCGGCTTTACCACTACCGGTATCACATTGGGCCCATACACAAAAGAGGGGTCGTAGGGCCTGTCGAACACCAGGATAAATTCATGTTCGGGATGCTGTACAGCCAGGCGGCTCACCAGCTCATTCACATAATGACCATATCCTTCCAGCTGGCCCTTCCGGAGAAATATGGCATTGACCGCTATCCGCATGCGGCAAAGGTAATTGATCGGGGGATGACGTTAACTCACGATACTCACGTTTCATACTCATAAAACCCCTTCCCCGTTTTCCTTCCCAGTTCCCCTGCCGCTACTTTGGCTGCCTGGATGGGGGAGGGTTGGAGGCGGGGGGGGCGGCCAAGCGCATCGTATACGATCCTGCTAACATTGTAATTGATATCCATACCAATGAGGTCCATCAATGCAAATGGGCCCATTTTGAATCCTGTTGACTGCATAACAGCGTCTATGGCGGCAATATCTGTATAGCCTTCTTCTGCCAGTTTCATGGCTTCGAGGTAATAATGCCTGGCCACGCGGTTTACGATAAAACCCGGGGCATCCCTGCATACCACGGGAACCTTGCCCATTTGTACGGCTGCTGCCGTTAAAGTATCTACGATAGCGTCCGGCGTTTGCGTTGCTTTTACCACTTCTACCAGCTTCATAAGGGGAGCCGGGTTAAAAAAGTGCATTCCGGCTACACGTTGCGGTCCGGGTACGGCTTCTGCTATTTCCGATACAGAGAGCGAAGAGGTATTTGTGGCAAATATGGTTTGCAGGGTATTGATCTCTGCCAGTCGGTGAAAAAGATCCAGCTTGGCCTGTTTTTGTTCTATGATGGCTTCAATGACCAGCTCCGCAGTACAATCAGCGATCTCCGTTGTGCACTGCAGCCGGCTTAATGCGGTTTGCCTTTCGTCAGCACTGATCCGTTTCTTTTCGACCAGCTTTTCCAGGTTCTTCTCTATGGCTTCACGGCCCTTCCGGATCATTGCATCGCTCACATCAAACAATATAGTCCTGAAACCCGCCTGCGCAGCCACCTGGGCAATACCGCTGCCCATAGTACCCGCGCCGCATATGCATATGGTCTGTATCATTGGCCGGTAAGATACACCCGATTTCCAATTTAGGGGGTTCCGTTCCGGATCTCGAATTCCCAATTCCTGTCAACCCATCAACTTATCAACCAATCCCCCCATCTTTTCCACCGCCTCCTCCTGTACAATTCCACTCCGGTACAGTTATTGTATTTTTAACGCATGCCGAATATGTTGCAACAGCTGGATCTGTTTGGGATGCCTGCAGAGCCGGTACAGCAAAAGCCAAGGAAAGAAAGGAATACGAACCCGTCTCCTGTTACAACAGGCAATCAGAACGCGGTTTTACCCATAGAAACACCGGTAATGGAATCAATTCCTGTACTGCCGGTAAACCCCGCACCTGTCAAAAGCAAAGCCGTCATGGAAAAGAAAGTGAGCGCCGCTACTGCCAGGCCCAAAAGCAAGAGGGGGCGCAAATCCTTTAAGGAAATAGACAGCGAGATCGACCTGATCGAAGTGCCGGATGATGAAGTGCTGAAGCAGAAATTATATTATTCCATCAGTGAAGTAGCCGGCTGGTTTAAAGTGAATACTTCCCTGCTTAGGTATTGGGAGAATGAGTTCGACATCCTTCAGCCGCGCAAGACCCGTAAGGGCGACAGGCTTTTCCGGGTAGAAGATATCCGCAACCTGCAGCTGATCTATTTCCTGCTGCGACAGCGCAAATTTTCTATTGACGGGGCCAAGAACTATCTCCGCAACAATAAGAAAGAGGCCGATGCCCAGGTGAAGCTGATGGACACCCTCACCAAATTCAAATCTTTCCTGCTGGAATTAAAGGCCAGCCTGTAAGTAGTATCAGGACTGTTTTGCTGCTTCTGCATTGCGCAGCGATATTTCTGTGGAAGATGCCGCCAGTTCCAGCCCGCTGCTTTGTATCAGCGTAATCAGTTCAAGGTTTACTGCCTGACGAAGCTGGTTGAATGCATCTATCGTCTGCATTATAGATGTATAGTATTCCACCCATATCACATGCGCGTTCTTTCCTGTTTCCAGCACAAAAACAACGCTGTTCTCTATACCGGGTTTTACCAGCATTGCTTTGATCTTAGTAACCATCTCCTCCAGCTGGGCCGCAGTGGCCGAGAGGCTGAACTCGAGACGCAGTTCCGCTTTGCGCTGGGTGCGCAGGGTAATATTGTCAACGATGGTATCCACCATCTGTTTGTTGGGAACAGAGATATATGTTTTTTCCTGTGTACGGATGCGGGTGCTGCGCAGGCCGATCTTTTCTATGGTGCCGGTAAAGTTGTTGACCCTGACCACATCGCCGGTTACAAAGGGCTTATCGAAAAAGATGATGAAAGAAGCGATCAGGTTTTCGAGGCTTTCGCGTGTGGCCAGCGCCAGTGCCGCGCCCACGATGCTCAGGCCGGTAAGCAGGTTACCCACATTTTTATTGAAGGAGAAGCGCAGCAGCATCAGTATTCCTATGATCACCAGTATCACTTTAAAGAAATCCCTGAAAAAGACCACCAGCTGGTTATCTGTCTGGTCTGCGGTAAGGTTGGCCCTTTCTTCCATCACCAGGGCAATAAAATCTATCAGCCGCAGGCAGAGCCAGATAAATACAACGATCATCATTGCTGCTGCGGCCGAATCGATCAACTGCCTGAGCGTAATATGGTAGATGGTAATATCCCATGCTTTGGGAAACGAAAGACTGTCGATGGCAATAAAGGAGATCAGCAGTAACAGGAATACATCCAGCGGCTGCACCACCAGGTTCAGGAACGATTCCCTGGCGACATTCTTTACATGCCTGGCAATGAGTTTGTGCAGTATCCTGGCGAGGTATTTCGATACCAGCCTTTTCAGCAGCAACACCACCAATATTACCCCCGCCACATACAGGTAACGCTCAATCGTATTGTCGAACACTTGCTGCTGCAGGAATTTTTCCATGATGCAATTTACAATGTAAGTATATATACATCCCGCCTGTTATGGTAAAAATCAAGCCCACTCCATCAACTTCATATCCTTACCATCAAATACTGCATAGGTAAATGTGCGTATCCAGTCGCCGAGGTTAAGGTAGCGGCTGTTGGGTGAGAGCCAGATATCGAGCGGCAGATGCCGGTGTCCGAAAACGAAATAGTCGAAATGCTCTTTCTGTAATACTTCCTTGCTGTAGATCACCAGCCATTCTTTATCCTCTCCCAGGAAGAATTCATCTGAAGAACCCGTTTTTTCCCGGCTCTTGCGGCTGAAATAATTGGCGAGGCCTATGCCCCAGGTAGGGTGCAGCTGCCCGAACAACCACTGACATACAGGATTGCGGAATATTTTTTTGATGAACTTATATCCATGATCTGCCGGGCCCAGCCCATCGCCGTGCCCTATGTAAAAACGCTTGCCGTTACGAATGAATGTTTTGGGATGATGGTATACCGGTATGCCAAGTTCTTCCTCAAAATACCCGCTCATCCACATATCATGGTTGCCCACGAAAACATGTATGGGGATCCCCGCATCGGTAAGTTCGGCCAGTTTGCCCAGCAGTCTTACATACCCTTTGGGAACCACCTTGCGGTATTCGTACCAGAAATCGAAAATATCGCCGAGTATAAAGATCTCCGCGGCAT
>DASVLZ010000024.1:0-2702 GCA_036384615.1 Sediminibacterium sp. | reverse complement strand
CATGGTTATGGATAGCCAGCCTGATATCATGTGCTTTTACCTGGGCTTCGGCATAATCCAGCAGGTCGTAATTGGGTACGCCCACGATCATATTCACGCCTACTTTCCTCGCATACTGGAATGCCTGGTCAACCGCCTCCTTCGTTCTCATATAGATCACGCCAACGGTATAGATATTAATACCCGCATCGCGCAGCTTACCGGTTACAGAGCGTATTTTTTCATCGCTGCTGTTGAGCGGCAGGTGTATGTCTTTTACGGAAAGATTGGTTACGCCCACTCTTTTCATCATGGCGATGGACTGGTCAATATCAAACTTGGCGAAAGTATAGCCTGCAATGCCCGTGGTAACAGGATGCACTGCGGCGGCTTCGGGTGCGGCAGCCGATGAGCGGCCCACCAGCGGAAGCACGGCAGACCCTGCCAGCCCCATTGCTGTTTTCCGGATAAAATTTCTTCTTGATGACATGAATCGTTGGGTTATAAGATGAAATATATAGAGTGAATTTTGTGCTTTTTTCCGAGGAAGAAAGGGGAAAGTTACGAAAACGATGTAGTGGGCAATAGCAGATTGCAAATGGCTGATGGCAGATTGGATTTCAAATCTGCAATTTACCATCTGCCATCTGCAATAGAATTGCCCTACATTTACTTCATGGCACAACCCAACCACATCAACTGGGGTATCATTGGCTGCGGAAATGTTACGGAAGTAAAAAGCGGCCCGGCGTTTAATAAAGTGGAGCACTCATCGCTGGTGGCTGTTATGCGGCGCAATGGAACCAGGGCTGCCGATTACGCGGCAAGACATGGTGTTCCCAGGTGGTATGATAGTGCCGATGCCCTGATCCATGACCCGGATATCAACGCCGTGTATATAGCCACCCCGCCCGCGCAGCACGAAGAATATGCCCTTGCCGCTATGCAAGCAGGCAAACCCGTTTACGTGGAAAAGCCCATGTCGGTAGATGTGGCATCCTGCATACGTATGCAGGATGCAGCCGAAAGAACCGGGATGAAACTCTGTATAGCCCATTACCGCCGCGCATTGCCCATGTTCCTGCACATCCGGCAAATGATCGCGGAAAAAAAGATAGGCGAAGTGCGCACGGTACGGATCAGTTTGCTGCAGCCGGACAAATCGTCAAATGTCGCAAATACAGGCGACAATTGGCGCGTCAATCCCGACATAGCCGGTGCCGGTTTGTTCTACGACCTGGCGCCCCACCAGCTGGACCTCGTACAGTATTTTTTTGGAGAACCTCTCGAAACAAGCGGCTTCAGCGCTAACCAGGCGGGTTTATACCAGGCGGAAGATGTGGTAACGGGTATGATGCGCCTGCCGGGGAATATATTGTTCACGGGGCAATGGTGCTATACAGTGGATCCGCATTTACAGGAAGACCTCTTTGAGATCAATGGCTCTGAAGGGCGGATACGCTTCTCCGTATTCAACACACAGGTATCCGTTATGCAGGATGGTAAGGAAGAGATCCTCTCCTTTCCGCCCCCCGCGCATATACAGCAACCGATGATCACCCGGGTGGTCAGTTATTTCCTGGGCAATGGAAGCAATCCCTGCTCTGCAGGCGATGCCATCGGCTCCATGCGGGCGATGGAGAAATTTGCTTATGGGAGGTAACCTGTAAAGAGTGTGCGACAGGCAGAACGGTACCGGCAACAATAAACTATCCTGATATGGATCCCATCCAGAGACGGCGTTTTATTCGCTCCATGGCAACCGCTGCCACCGCCACTGCATTCTGTTCCCCGGCACGGGTAAAAGCAGCAACAACGGAAACGCAGGATAACAGCAACCGTTTCAGGATCAGTCTCAATGCCTATTCATTCAACAAGCCCCTCACAGCAGGTACCACCGATCTTTTCAGGGTGCTCGAATTCTGTGCTGATCATGGCTTTGATGCGGCTGACCTCACAGGGTATTATTTTCCCGGTTATCCTGAAGTTCCGCCGGATGATTACCTGTACCGGCTGAAGAGAAAAGCTCATAGCCTTGGCCTTGCCATCAGCGGCACCGGCATACGAAATGAATTTGCCGGGCCTGATGCTGCCAAACGTAATGCTGAAATCGTTTTTGTAAAAAAATGGATCGAAGCAGCCGCCAGGCTCGGAGCACCGGTGATCAGGATATTCACAGGCAAAGCTATCCCGCAAGGCTATGAACGAAAAGAAGTGGAACAATGGATCACGGACGCTATAAGCACCTGCACGGACCATGCGCAGCGCCATGGGGTGATCCTGGCTATGCAGAACCATAACGATTTTGTGAAAACTGCCGATGAAGCTATCAGCATTCTGGATATAATAAACAGCGAATGGTTCGGGCTGGTGCTCGACACAGGCAGTTTCGTAACGAATGAGCCATACCAGGAGATCAGCAAAACTGCCCGGTTCGCCGTCAACTGGCAGGTAAAGGAACGGCTCACATACAAGGGTCAGACACAGGATATGGACCTTCAGCGGCTTTTCAGGATAGTGAAAGCTTCGCCTTACAGGGGATATCTTCCCATAGAAACCCTCAGCCCGGGCGACCCTTTCAGTATTGTTCCTCCATTCTTCAGAAAAGTGAAGAATGCGCTGGCGGAAGTAATGGCAGACGGGCAGAAGTAGTATTTCCCTTACATGCCGCCTTCCCTCACCCTACTGATAATTAACAGGTCTTGCCATTGCTGCAGCCGGTT
>DASVLZ010000023.1:0-7954 GCA_036384615.1 Sediminibacterium sp. | reverse complement strand
ACCAAGGACAGCGAGTTTACCTGGAAGGGCTTCCAGGATGCGAATAACAGTGAACTGGTAAGCATCTTCGGCAATTTTATTAACCGCTCCATGGTGCTGATGCATAAACTGTGCAAGGGAAAAGTGCCAAAACTGCATGATGCATTGCTGGATGAACTGGACAGAAATACGATTGCCGAAATACGCAATACAAAAGAAAAAGTAGAGAGCCTGCTGGAGCAATACAGGTTCAGGGAAGCTTTGTTTGAAGTGATCGGCCTGGCAAGAACGGGCAACCAGTATATGCAGAAAAAAGAGCCCTGGATCGTAGCGAAGCAGACGGATGCGGATGGACAACCCACAAAAGCGGCGCAGGAGTCAATTGACAATACATTGCATATCTGCTTACAGTTGTGCGCCAACCTGGCCATCCTTATCAATCCCTTCCTTCCGTTCACCGCAAAAAAGATATGCCATATGCTGAAAGTGGTTGACAGGATACTGGAATGGGAAAATGCAGGATCCATGAAACTGCTCAGCGTAGGATATTCCCTGCGTGCGCCTGAATTGCTGTTCAGGAAAATTGAAGATGCCGAGATCAGCTACCAGGTGGAGAAACTGCATGCGGCAGCGGAGGAAAGTGAAAAGTTAAAAGTCAAAAGTCAAAAGTCAAAAGAAGAGAATATGGATACTGGAAATACTGTTGTGAAAGAACAGATCGTATTTGATGATTTTGCAAAGGTGGATCTTCGCGTGGGGAAGATTGTGGCGGCGGAGAAAGTGGAGAAAGCTGATAAGTTATTGAAACTGTCTGTAGACCTCGGGTTTGAAGTGCGTACCATTGTTTCGGGTATTGCGATGCATTTTGCGCCGGAGGATATTGTGGGTAAGCAGGTGACTGTTGTGGTAAACCTGGCGCCGCGAAAGATGCGCGGCATTGAAAGCAATGGGATGATACTGATGGCCGAGGATACTACGGGTAAGCTGCATTTCATTAACCCGGAAGGAGAGATCAATGCGGGGGCGGGAGTGAGTTAATTGTTTTCCGGGATTTTTACAATACAGAAATAAGAAGGCACGGAGAAATTTTCCGTGCCTTCTTATTTCTGTATTGTAAAGTAATTATACTTTATCCGGCGACATACACTCTTTCAGCTCCTTGTCTGTATACGCATATCCATACTGTTTCAGCACATCATCCGGTACGCCATTCCACATATTGGGTGTGTTGCCCATATAGCCGAGGTCTTTAACGCCGATCTCTGATGTATAGAACCCTGTGGTTACAAGGTTACGCATAAGGCCGAAGAAGGCCACGCCCTGTTTTACTTCAGGCTTTGCCTTTGCAGGATACGCAATCTGGTCTACCATGGCGATCTGTTGCTGGCTGCTGCAATCCACAAAAGCCTTATCGAATTGTTTAAAGCACTGGATATCGAGCCAGCGCAAACCACCCCGCATGGGGGTCTGGTGGCCGGGCATGTCTTTTACAATGAACTCGATAAAGTCCGGCACCTTGGCATCAGAGGCGCTTCCGCTCACTGCATCTTTGGGCATAATGATATCGCCCAGTACAGTAATGGTTGCCATTTCATGGTCGGTAAAGAACTTATCGCCTTCAGCGATCTTTTTCAGGTACTTCTTTTCTTCTTCCATCCGCCAGTCATCCAGCTTCGCGTCAGGAGAACCTGCTATGGCTTTTTTATCGCTGTTCTTACAGGCTTCTATGAATACGCCGGCCCCGGCAGTACCTACCAGCAGGGCCTTTATCGATTTTCTTCTGTCCATGATCACAGGTTTTGTTTTTTCATTTCATCAATGATATATTCTGATGCGCGCATTGACAATGCCAGTATCGTCCAGGTAATGTTCTTATCCGCCTGCGACACAAACTGGCTGCCATCTACGCAGAACAATGTCTTACAGTCATGCGCCTGGCTCCATTTATTCAATGCCGATGTTTTGCGGTCGCTGCCCATGCGCACGGTTCCTGCTTCGTGTATGATGTTTCCGGGATTGGAAAGTCCCCAGTTGTTCTTCTCATTATCATCACCGCCCCAGGTGATCACTGCGCCCATGGCATGCATGATCTCCTTGAAGGTTTCCTTCATATGCTTTGCCTGCTTGATCTCGTAATCGGATTGCTTGGTATGGAAGCGCAATACCGGGATGCCGAATTTATCCACCACCTTGGGATCTATTTCGCAATAGTTGTTGATGTTGGGCACCGCTTCTCCGCGGCCCGCCATGCCTACGCCTGCGCCATAGAAGAAACGTACATCTTCCTTCAGCGAAGCGCCGTAGCCGCCGGCTTCTTTTTGTTTTCCGTTCACCACGTATTTGCCGTTCTGGTTTTCCATGCCGAAGCCGAAGCCATAGGCAGGCTGGCCCATGCCGCCCCAGTATTCAATATGGTAGCCGCGGGGGAAATCCAGTTTTTTATTATCGCCCCACCAGGGTGTGTATACGTGCATGCCTCCTACGCCATCTTCATTATAACGCTTGCGCCCGAAGAGCTGCGGCAATACACCACCTAATGCTGCGCCTGTGGAATCGTGGAGGTACTTACCCACCACATTGCTGCTGTTGGCAAGACCATTGGGATGGCGCGTGGATTTGGAGTTGAGCAGCAGCCTTGCCGTTTCGCAGGTACTGGCAGCGAGTATTACCACGCGGCCGTTTACCTGGTACTCCATATTGTCTACTTTATTGACGTATGAAACACCTGTGGCAAGTCCCTCGGCATTAGTGATCACTTCGCGCGCCATGGCCTGTGTGATCACATCCACGTTGCCGGTTTCCACTGCAGGCTGCACCAGTGCTGATGAAGAAGAGAAATCAGCCATGATCTTACAACTGCGGCCGCACTGCGCGCAATAGAAACACTGCCCGCGGCGGTCATTGATCTTCTTGGTAAGGATGGATAAGCGGGAGGGTATTACGGGTATGTTCAACCCGGTAGCCGCTTTCTTGATCATCAGCTCATGCAGCCTCGGTTTGGGCGGCGGCAGGAAGATCCCGTCGGGATCATTCTCCAGCCCTTCCACAGAACCGAATACACCCAGCAGTTTGTCGATCTTATCGTAATAAGGTTTTACCTCTTCATACCCGATAGGCCAGTCATCGCCCAGCCCGTCAATACTCCTGCGTTTAAAATCCCTGGGGCCAAAGCGGAGTGAGATGCGGCCCCAGTGGTTGGTACGCCCGCCGATCATGCGTGCGCGCCACCATTCCCATTTGTCGCTGCCTTCTGCCTGTGTATAGGGTTCGCCGTCTATTTCCCATCCCCAGTAGCATCCGTCAAAATCACCGAAGGGGCGGAATTTGGTGCTGGCGCCCCTGCGGGGCGATTCCCATGGATTCTTAAGTTGTGCGGAATGTTTGGCGGGATCAAAATCCACACCTGCTTCGAGCAGGCAAACTTTCAATCCTGCATTGGCTAGTACATAGGCGGCCATACCGCCGCCTGCACCGGAACCTACGATAACAGCATCATATTTCTTAGCCGTTTTCTTAAGCTGGAGATCTCCCATATAGCAATTATTTGTAGACGATTAGAAGCAATGAAAGTAAGGTATTTTAGGTAGTGCGAAAAGCCATTTCGGCCAAAAAAACAAAATGGCCGTTATTATTGCTTATATTGTTATACACCAAAACCAAAACCATGCGTACATTATTGCTTCCTGCCACGCTGATTGCCCTTGCTTTGGCCGGCTGTAAAACCGGTACTCATAAAGATATCAGGTCTTATACGGCCGAACAGCTGTATAATAACAACCGCATTGCAGGCGCCGCTTTTAATAAAGACGAAACGGGCATACTGGTCAATTCCAATATTACCGGTATTGATAACCTGTACGAGTTGTCCATTGCCGATACTTCCCTGCATCCGTTAACGCATTCCGTGAAAGAATCTTTTTATGCGGTTGATTTCCTGCCCGGTTCGGACCAGTATCTTTATTCGGCCGACCAGGGCGGCAATGAAAACAGCCATATTTACCTCCGCAAACCGGGCGATACAAGTGCAAGGGATATTACGCCATGGCCAAACAGCGCCAACTCGATGAGGGGTTGGAGCGCGGATGATAAATCGCTTTACATCAGCAGCAATAAAAGAGACCCCAAGTATTTCGACATCTGGAAACTGGATACAGCCGGCTGGAATGCCACCCTTTTATACCAGAATGATTCAGGCTATGATGTAGACGGGATCAGCAAAACAGAAAAATACATAGCGCTTACCAGGAGCATTACAACCGATAAGAACGAACTTTACCTCTATAACCGCACCAATAAAACCCTCAAAAAGATCAGTAACGGCAACGAAGCCAACTGGAACTCTGCAGGTTTTGAGAAGAACGACAGCATCTTTTATTATATCACCAACGATGGCGGAGAATTTTCCTATCTCGTTAAATACAATATCAATACAGGCGGGTCTGATAAGTTTTTTGAAAGCAACTGGGATGTAACGGAAATGGACATCAGCAAGAACGAAAAATACCATACCATATTCATCAACGAAGACGGTAAAAACAAGGTCATTCTCTTCGATCATGCCAGCAATAAGGAAATTGCTTTTCCGGCTATCAAAGACGGGGATGTGAAAAGCGTACTGATCTCTCCTTCCGAGAAAAATATGCTGCTTACCGTTGGCAGCAGCCGGAGCCCGCAGAATCTGTATGTATATAATTTTGAAAAGAAAGATGTAAAGCAGCTTACCCAAACGCTTAATAAGGAGGTTTCCGTTGATGACCTGGTAAGCGCTGAAGTGATCCGGTTCCCTTCCTTTGACGGGAAGGAGATCCCGGCTATTCTTTACAAGCCTCTGAATGCTTCTGCAAATAATAAAGTTCCCGGCCTGTTATGGATCCATGGCGGGCCCGGCGGGCAATCGCGCATTGGTTTTTCAAACGATATCCAGTACCTCGTAAACCATGGTTATGCTGTGTTGGCCGTAAACAACCGGGGCAGCAGCGGCTATGGGAAGTCATTTTACAAGCTTGATAACCGCGATCACAGCAATGGCGACCTGAAGGACTGCGTTTGGGGAAAGAAATGGCTGCAGCAGCAGGACTGGGTTGATACTGCCAGGATTGGCATAGAGGGCGGCAGCTATGGCGGATGTATGGTATTGGGCGCGCTGGCTTTTCATCCTGAAGAATTTAAGGCAGGGGTAGACCTGTATGGCGTGGCCAACTGGTTACGTACGCTTAAGAGTATTCCTCCTTATTGGGAATCGTTCCGGAAAGCGCTCTATGTAGAGATGGGTGATCCTTTTTCAGCGGATTCTGTGCGGCTGCGCAATATTTCACCTTTGTTCAATTATGAAAAGATCAATAAGCCTTTGCTGGTATTCCAGGGCATGAACGATGTACGGGTATTGCCGGTGGAAAGCGAAGAGATCGTTGCGGGCGTTAAGAAAAATGGCGTTCCGGTGGAATACATCACTTATCCCAATGAGGGCCATGGTTTCTCAAAAAAGGAGAACCAGATAGTCACTGCCAAAAAAACGCTGGAGTTCCTGGATAAATACCTGAAGGGGGCTGATACGGCAAAAGAAAAGAAATAGTTTTCAAAGATTAAGTGTCATCTGCAAAAAAGGTGCATTCCGCCTGGAATGCACCTTTTTATTAACCGGCTTCAGAAAAGTCTGGTTCCTAACTGCAACCCATACTGTTACCACAGTTGAGGCATTTGTAGCAGGTGCCGCTGCGGATGGTGATGTGGCCGCAGGTATTACATGCGGGTGCATCGCTCTGCATATTTTTGGCGGCGGCATTTACTGCATCCAGGCCTGTATCCATTTTAACGGCTGCCGTTGCACGCTGCGCTGCTTTCTGCGGCTGTGCTGCGGGTGTACCGGCAGGTGCGGTTACACGCATGCTGCTCAGTTCCGGCTTACCCATCAGGGTAGCATCGCCCTCTCCTTCTCCCAGGTTCTCGATGGTGGGCTT
This sequence comes from Sediminibacterium sp., assembly GCA_036384615.1. Lineage (GTDB taxonomy): Bacteria > Bacteroidota > Bacteroidia > Chitinophagales > Chitinophagaceae > Sediminibacterium. The sequence continues at coordinate 2,018 of DASVLZ010000023.1, read as the reverse complement.
GTCGAGCACATGCACCAGGTCTGTTCTGTCGAGGTATTCAAATGCAAGCGCACGGAATACAAAATCCACCAGTGAGGTAGTGGTCTTGATATTCGGGTGGTCAACCATACCGGAAGGTTCGAATTTGGTGAACACGAATTTCTCCACGAATTCTTCCAGCGGTACGCCGTATTGCAGGCCTACGGATATGGCGATGGCAAAGCAGTTCATGAAACTGCGGAGCGTAGAGCCTTCTTTTGCGAGGTCTATGAATATTTCGCCCAGTGTGCCATCGCTGTATTCTCCCGTGCGCAGGAAGATCACCTGGCCGCCGATCTTGGCTTTCTGTGTAAAGCCGCGGCGTTTTGCCGGGAGTGATTTTTTCTCCACGATACCGGACAGTGCGCGTTTGAACTGGGTATCGGTAGATGCCTGCATGCGTTTCTGCACTTCTTCCAGCAATTCTTCCACGGTAAGCGTGCTCAGGTCTACGATATTGGATACCGGCGCTTCATTCGCTGCTGTGTCTTTTACTTCTGCTTCTGCAGTATCTTCTGTTTTCTTTTTCTTGTCTGATTTGTTGCTCAGCGGCTGGCTCAGTTTAGAACCATCGCGGTAGAGGGCGTTAGCCTTCAATCCCAGCTGCCAGCTCAGCATGTAGCAATCAGCGATCTCTTCTACAGTGGCTTCATGCGGCAGGTTGATGGTTTTGGAGATAGCGCCGCTCAGGAAAGGCTGGCAGGCGCCCATCATGCGTATATGGCCGTAGGCATGTATATACCGTTCTCCTTTTTTACCGCATTTGTTGGCGCAGTCGAATACCGGCAGGTGTTCGGGTTTCAGGTAAGGAGCGCCTTCCACCGTCATGGTGCCGCATACATAATCGTTGGCGGCATCAATCTGCTCTTCGGTGAACCCGAGCGTTTCCAGCAGGTTAAAGTTCCAGTCGTTGTATTGCTCTTCGGTAAACCCGAGGCGCTGCATGCACTCATCACCTAATGTAAACCTGTTGAAGAGGAAGCCGATCTCGAATGCCGATTTTGCGGCGCCGTTCAGCTTTTCTATTTCCTGGTCATTAAATCCTTTTGCTTTCAGTGATTCGGGATTGATGAACGGGGCGCCGTTGAAGCTGGCTGCACCTACTGCATATTTTTCAATAGCATCGGCTTCTTCCGCAGAGTAACCGAGGTTATGGAGTGCCTGCGGTACAGACTGGTTAATGATCTTGAAATACCCGCCGCCGCTGAGCTTCTTGAATTTCACGAGGGCAAAATCAGGCTCCACACCGGTAGTATCGCAATCCATTACCAGGCCTATGGTTCCTGTGGGTGCGATCACCGTGGTTTGCGCATTGCGATAGCCGTATTTCTCTCCCATCTGCACAGCTTCATCCCAGGCTTTGGTAGCGGCTTTCAGCAGGTAATCGGGGCAGTGCTGCGCCTTAATACCCTGCGGTTTGATCTCCAGTCCTACATAAGCTTCTTCCGCATCGTATGCAGCAGCGCGGTGGTTGCGCATTACGCGGAGCATGTCTTCCTTATTCTCTTCGTATTTGTCAAACGCCCCGAGTATAGAAGCCATTTCGGCTGATGTTTTATACGCGATACCTGTCATGATAGCGCTGATGGCGCCGGCGATGCCGCGGGCTTCTTCACTGTCGTAAGATATACCGCTCACCATAAGCATGGAGCCCAGGTTAGCGAAGCCAAGACCCAGTGTGCGGTAGTCGTAAGACAACTGTGCCACTTCTTTCGAGGGAAACTGTGCCATCAGCACAGATATCTCCAGCACGGTGGTCCATAAGCGCGTAGTATATTCAAAGCCTTCCACATCGAATACATTGGTATCATCGTCATGGAACCTGCGCAGATTGATGGATGCGAGGTTACAGGCCGTGTTGTCGAGGAACATGTATTCCGAACAGGGGTTGGATGCATTGATGCGTCCGCCCTGGGGGCAGGTATGCCATTCATTAATAGTAGTATCGTATTGTGTGCCGGGGTCTGCGCAGCGCCATGCGGCGTAAGCGATCTTATCCC
>DASVLZ010000022.1:0-2820 GCA_036384615.1 Sediminibacterium sp. | reverse complement strand
CGCCCGTTTACTGTATTGCTCAAAGAAATCACGAAGGGCATCATCAGCATACAGGATACTGGCATATTTATCGGTATGCACCCGGTAACGCTTTTTCTTTGCTTCATCAAATCCCAGTTCATTCATTCGTTGTTCAAAACGGCTATTGTACCGCGCCTGTTCGTTAATAAGGAAGGGACTATGGGTGGATACCGTGAGTACCACATTCAGGTAAGGGTCCTGCGTGGTTGTATTGCTTTCAAAATAGCGGCGGAATAATTCCTTATCGCCATACCCCCAGGATGCACCGGTTGCGGAAGAGGGCATCTTTGTATAATTACCCGGAAAATTCTTTTCGTCAAAGATCGAATCCACCTGGTTTCGTTCCAGGTAAAGATCCATATCATCGAAATGTGAATCGCCGCCATAATAAAATGCCGTCCGGTAACCATTGTTCTTCAGGATATTCATCAGCGAAAGATGCCTGGGCATGGCATTATCCAATCCGTTGAAACCATTTTTCGCAAAAGGCAAAGACCCCAATACAGAAGGAAGCACGGCAAAAGTGCGGCCGCCCTCGCTCAGGAAATTCTGCCAGTAAAGACTCTCCTGCGAGAGTGAATCTATGAACGGGGTAAAATTACCGAGGTATGCATCCTTACCCGTAAAGGCACGACCCAGCCCCTCTACCAGTACGATCACAATATTCGGTGGCGTACTGTCCCGGTTAAAGAAAGGTGAGAGCACTTCCCAGCTGCTATCCATAGTATGCAGGAAGGGGAAATTTGTTTTATCAACGTAATGATACCTGATCAGGGAATTTTCATCGTTATCGGCCAGGGTATTCATGGTGCCATCTGCTTCCGGCTCCCCGCCGAAAAAATAATCGTATGTAGAAGCCAGGAAGAACTGCGATTTGTTCAGTGTAAGATCATTGATATATTCATTCTTTAGCAGGATAGTATCAACATTGCCACGCAGTAACCGGATAGAAGAACCGGTAAGCAATAACAGCAACAGCGTAGAAAGCGCCCTATTGGGCTTCACCTTTTTAGAAAGAAAAACAAATGCGGCGATGGCAACGCATGTAATTGCGGCAAAACCAACAATGACCGATGCGGAAATACCACCGGCAGCTTCTACTGTTTGCATGATATCTGCTACTGTATATGCCCATAGATCGGCGCCAAGCGGAACCAGTGTGGTCATGAAATATTGTACCAGGCTTGCCTGAACCAGTACCAGCAATACACCTGTTATAATAAAGAGAACCGCGGCCAGTTTCCGGTGTATGAGATAGAGTAATGCATATGGCAGAACAGTGAGCATGCAAACCTGCCCGAAGAACAACAGGTCTTTTAATATGCTGTACAGGATCACTTTACCAAAAGATTCCGGCAGCCCGTATTTAATAACATCATACCCCAGTTCAGCTATCCGCATCAGCAGCAGGAGGAACAGCAGCACCAATGCATGCGAAGCAAATTGTCTGAATGCTGCAAACAGCGTATTCAATAACCTGCCGATAGCGCCCAGCGGGTCTTTAAAAAATCCGGGCTTTTCGGCAACAGGTTCAGCAGGCGCAACAACCAATGGTGCAGCAGGTAATGCCTGGGGTGTATCCGTTTTTTTGGCAAAACCCTGTCGCGTCATCTCTCCCCAGCTTTTTTTCTTGCGGAGGTAATCCACAAATCCCTTGATGGCGCTTAATACCACGAATGGATGAAAATAAAAAGGTTCTGTGGCCGCGGTGAGTAACAATGCCAGGATATCTGTACGCCGCTTGTACTGGTGGAAAGTGAGCACTTCCATCAATATGGCGAAACTGGAATACAGGTACCCGAAGCAGACAATGAATAAAAGATAGGCGAAGAAAAATCCCCAGTCCATCAGGCCAAAAGAAGCCAGCAGGAAGAACCCGATAAACCCGAAGAACTCGATCAATGGTGCCAGCATCTCGAAGAAAAACCAATAAGGATAGCTCAGCATGCCGAGTACACGGTATTTCGGGTTAAAGAACATCACCTGGTGAAAACGCAGTGTTTCGATCGTGCCGCGTGTCCATCGGTTTCGCTGGCGGCCAAGTATATCGAATGTGCCCGGCGCTTCGGTCCAGCACAATGGATCGGGTATATAGGTAACCTTGTAGGTAAGGTTTCTTTCTTCCATATAGCGGCGCATACGCACCACCAGCTCCATGTCTTCACCAACGGTGTTATGGTTATACCCGCCGGCTTTGATCGCGATCTCTTTGTCGAAAGCGCCGAAGGCACCCGATATCAGCATCAGGCCGTTGAGACGGCTCCATGCCATTCTTCCGAGGATAAATGCCCTGATGTATTCCAGTATCTGCATCCTGGGCAGGTATTCTTTGGCCATCCGCACTTTTACCAGCTTGCCGTCTTCTATCTCGCAGGAATTGGCAATACGCACCACGCCGCCCGATGCGATCACCTTTTCATCGGTTTCTTCCATAAATGGCTTTACCATCTTCAGCAGCGCATCCTGTTCGAGTATGCAATCCACATCTATGCAAACGAGATAATCATTGGATGAAACATTGATACCCACATTTAATGCATCCGCCTTGCCGCCATTGACCTTGTCTACCACGATGAGTTTTCGGTAAATGCTTTTGCGGCTGCGGTATACACCGCGCACCGGTTTGGTATTGATCTTGTAATCGATAAAAAAATCCTGCTTTTCAAGGTCATACGCTTCAATGAGTTTTTGCAGGCTGTCGTCCTTGCTGCCATCATTGATCACGATCACTTCCAGGTTGGTATAGTAGATAGATAACAGCGACCGTACATTTTCCACAATGGTTTTTCCTTCATTATA
>DASVLZ010000021.1:0-4352 GCA_036384615.1 Sediminibacterium sp. | reverse complement strand
GTTTTTTATTAAATCCTTTTGTTTACAGATGCGCAAAAATACTATCTGTCTGGCTTTGCCAGTTCCGTTACCAGCTTTTCGCAGGCTTCATCGATCATTTTGAATACGGTATGGTAATCTTTTTCGGTGCCGTACCAGGGATCGGGCACTTCGCGGTTCTCGCCCGGGTAAACTGCATCCAGCAGCAGCGATACTTTGTGCCGGTTCCATCTGTTGCCGCTGATGCGCTTCACCTCGCGGTAATTGTTGGCATCCATCACCAGTATCCTGTCAAAGCGGTCCATATCTTCTTTCCGGAACTGCCTGCATTGTTGTGTACTGATATCTATGCCATTGCACATGGATACTTTTTGTGATAGAACATGCGGCGGTTCACCCACATGGTATCCGCCGGTTCCGGCGCTGTCTACTTCCCAGTCAAGTCCCGCTACCCTAACCCAGTGTTTCATAATGCCTTCGGCAAGCGGGCTCCTGCAGATATTGCCTAAGCAAACCATCAGTAATTTCATCGCGGCAAAGATACATTCTTGCCGAAGCTGTAAAATCATTGTTAATCTGCTAACGGTCATTAGTATTCCAGGCCCGGGATTTATGGAAATGCTTTGTCCGGGGCATCTTAATACAAGCTTAATGTGAATTGACCGGGTGCGTGAAAATGACAGCCGGGAGAATCCTTGCAGAACAAAATTATTTTTTAAATTGCCCCTCCCGGGTTATAAAAAATGAATATGAATTCAGGGTTTGAAGAAAGGAAACAGAAAAGTTATATGGTGATGAGGATGACTTATGACCTGGTGATGGCTGTGCTTTTCCTGAGCATGGCGGTGATCATGTTGTTTGCCGGGCAACTGAAACTGGAACGGTTTACCGGGGTGGATCCTGCATTCCGTTACCTGTTTGGAGGCATCTGCCTGTTATATGGTGGTTACAGATTGTACAGAGGTATCAAACGACAGGGATAAGATGAGAAAAATATACTCTTTGCTCTTATCCGGCGTTGCATGTATGGTCATGGTTTCATGCGGCAATTCTCATAAAGGAGAGGCGCCGGATACACCGCAGCAGGGCACCATCCACATCAGTGTGGATGAAAGTTTTAAGCCGGTGATCGAAGAGCAGTTACAGGTATATCATTCTTCGTTTCCCAATACCAATATCATTGCTTCCTATACATCGGAAGCAGCCTGTTTCAGGGATTTGCAGTCTGACAGTACACGTATGATCATAGTAGCGAAGGGGCTGACAGAAAAAGAAGAGGACGCGTACAAATCCAGGCTGGAGTTCAAACCCGTGTATGGTATACTGGCATACGATGCCATTGCGGTGATTGTGAACAGGGAAGCAAAGGATAGTGTGTTTACGATGGCTGCGCTGAGAGATATCCTCAGCGGTAAACATAAACTTACCGCGGTGATGGATGGAAAGAATGCAACCAGCACAGTGCGGTACCTGCAGGACAGTTTGCTGAAAGGCGCACCATTCGGTTCCAATGTGGTGGCGGCAGAAAACAGCCAGAAGGTAATAGATATTGTATCCGGTAACCCGGATGTGATCGGTTTTGTAGGGATGAGCTGGGTAGGAGACCTGTACGATCCGCAGCAGGTGGCATATCAGAAAAAGATACGCCTGGCAATGGTGGAGTGTACGATTTGTGAAGACAAAGGTGAATTTGCAAAACCTTCACAGTCAACTATAACATATGGGCAGTACCCGCTGGCACGGCCCTTGTATTATATCCTGAAAGAAAATACCAACCGCCTCGGCACAGGCTTTACCAATTTCATGAGCCTGGAACGCGGACAGTTAATTTTCAGAAGGGCGTTCCTGGCGCCTGCTAAAATGGGTTTCAACAGCAGGAAAGGAAGTATAAAGGATGCGGATTAACTTTTAATATAAACAACCCGAACAATGAAGAAGATCGTTTCTCTGATGTTGACAGCCTTGATTGCTGTACAGTATTTGGTGGCCCAGGTGGCTGATGGCATCAAATACCTCAACTATGGTAAAAATGCCAGCGCGAAGGCTGCTTTGGAAAAAGCCTACGCTTCTGACTCAAAAGATCCGCAGGCCATTTACTGGCTCGGGCAGGCCTACCTGGCTACCGATGGATCTACCCCGGTAACTGCTGCCCAACTGCAGCAGACAAAAAGCCTTTACCAGAAAGGATTGAATGAGATCGGCAGTAATCCATTGCTGCTGGTAGGTATGGGCCAGGTAGAAATACTGGAAGGCGGTGATTTGAATTCTGCCAAGCAGAAATTCGAGCAGGCCATTACAGCAACTACCGCAACCCGTGGAAGGAATAAAGGCAAACCAGATCCGGATATCCTTACTGCTATCGGAAGGGCCAATGCACAGGCGCCTACAGGTAAAGGTGATAATGTATATGCCATCGACAAACTGAAACAGGCGGCTGCCATCGATCCCAATAATGCGGAAGCTTATGTGAATATGGGCATCAACTACCTGAAAATGGGCGGCGAGAATGGCGGTGAAGCCGTAAAAGCATTCCAGCAGGCAGCTGCTATCGATCCCAAAAATGCATTCCCGCTGTACAGGATCGGTAAGATATACCAGAGCCAGAATAACAAAGACCTGTTTGAAGACTACTTTAACAAGGCGATAGCAGCAGATCCCGAGTTTCCGCTGGCATACCACGCATTGTACAGCTATTATTCAGCGAAAGATGTGAACAGGGCGAAAGATTATCTCGACAAATTCATCAGCAAAGCGGATAAAGATCCCAAGAATGAAGTATTCGTGGCCGAATACCTGTTCCGTTCAGGAAGCAATGCAGAGAGTATTGCCAAGCTGAAGCAGGCGGAAGCTTCTATCGGCGGAGCCGATAAGTTCCCGGCTATCTATTACCTCTATGCGTTGAACTACGACAGGATGGGTGATTCTGTACAGGCTAAGACCAACCTGGAAAAATATTTCGCCAACCCTGCGAGCGAGATCAAGCCGGAAGATTATGAACTGGCTGTGAAGGTGTTCTCCAAATTCCCCGGCAGCGAATCACAGGCGGTTAGCTATCTCGAAAAAGCCATCGCCAGCGATACTTCCAAAGCCAATAAGCTGCAGTATATGGAGCAGGCGGCTTCCCTGTTTGGAAAAGCCAAGATGTTCCCGCAGCAGCTTGAGTGGCTCGAAAAAGCCCAGGCTTTCAAAGGGGGTGCGCCTGATGAGTATGCCTATTACAAACTCACCAGTACGGCGTTTAATGCAAAGAATTATGTAAAAGCTGCGGAGTACGCAAAAGGATACCTGACTGCTTTCCCCGATAAACCGCAGCCTTACCAGTACCTTACTTTTTCTGCCAAAGGCATGAACGAGGATTCCGTGAACCCCCTTACTTTACAGTATATTGAATACCTTGATTCTATCTATACAGTAAAAGACAAAGAGAAATACAAAAAAGACATATTCCTTAACCAGTATTACCTGATCACCACCTATTACCAGAAAAAGCTGACCAGCCTGAAAAATGATCCTGAATTCAAGATCACTACAGACGGGCAGAAAACACCCCTCGTGGATGAATACCTGGTAGTGGCACAGAAAGTGGTGGATATACTGGACTCCATGATTGCGGCATACCCTGATACTGCTGATGACAATAACAAATGGGCACAGACTGTTAAAGCTGATATCCAGAAAAGGATCGATTATTACAGCAAGCCACCTGCCAAAAAAGGCAGTGGTTCAGGCACAACAGGAGCTACGGGCGCTAATGCGGCAACATCTGGTAACAAAAGCAAATAATAATTCTTTCTGAAAATACCGCCGAAAAGCTCCCCATAATCGGGGAGTTTTTCGTTTATATGCCTTACTGGCTTATTTTTGCGGAATATTCATTCTTATCATGAACTGGCTAACTTTTTTTATGGATGTAAATGCATCCAACTCTGCCGATAACTATTTTCCGATAGGCGTTCAGCTGATCTTCGCGGCAGGGTTTGTGCTCACCATGATAGGTGTTTCGGCCTGGCTGGGCCCTAAAAGGAAAACAGGGGATAAACTGGAGAACTTTGCCAGCGGCATCGACTCTCACGGCAATGCCCGCCAGCCCATGGCCATCAAGTATTTCCTGGTAGCGATCCTGTTCGTGCTGTTCGATGTGGAAGTGATCTTCTTCTATCCCTATGCGGTAAATTTCCGCGAACTCGGCTGGGCAGGGTTTGGTGCCGTACTCATGTTCATCGGATTCTTCCTTACAGGGTTCATATACATTGTTAAGAAAGATGCTTTGAAGTGGGAAGACTGATTAATTAATCATTAACAATTCACTATTATGGCCCGTCCGGTACGATTCAATATTCACCCTAAGGAAGCAAACCTTGCCGATGCGGTTT
>DASVLZ010000020.1:0-5870 GCA_036384615.1 Sediminibacterium sp. | reverse complement strand
CCAATTTTGCATCTTCGATCTTCTCCAGCTTATCCAGCCGTTTCTGTACACTCTGCGCCTGGGCTGCCTTGCTGGCCTTGGCTTTAAACCGTTCTATAAAGCGTTCCTGCTGGCGTATATAGTCCTGCTGGTTTTCATACGCCTTCTGCTGCATCTCAATACGGATCAGCTTCTCCGTTTCATAGAACTCATAGTTGCCGCTGTAAATATGCAGTTGCTGCTGGTACACTTCCACGATTTTGTTCACCATCCTGTTCAGGAAAAATTTATCGTGGCTCACGATCACCACGCTTCCCTGGTAATGCACCAGGTATTTCTCCAGCCATTCAATAGAAGGCAGGTCGAGGTGGTTGGTAGGCTCATCGAGCAACAGTACATCCGGCTGCTGCAGGATCATTTTGGCCAGGAGTACGCGCATACGCCAGCCCCCGCTGAATTCATGGTAGGGGCGGGTGAGGTCTTCATTACTGAACCCAAGCCCGTGCAGCACTTCGCCTGCTTTATGATGAATATTGTATCCATCCAGCACATCCATCTCGTGCAGGCTGTCGGTATATTTCAACAGCAGGGCTTCATCCTCGGAGTTTTTCTCCAGTTCCATGCCGAGTTCCTCAATTTCTTTTTCCAGTTGCCGCACTCGCTCGAATGCACCCAACGCCACTTCGGTAATGTTTTCCGATGTATCAAAACTCAGCAGGTCCTGGTGCAGGTAGCCAATGGTAGTATCCTTGCTTTTTTCCACGCTGCCCTTCGAAGGCAGGTATTCTCCTACCAGTACTTTGAGCATGGTGGATTTGCCCGTGCCGTTATATCCCACCAGCCCCACGCGGTCGCCGGGTTGTATATGCCAGGTGGCATCTTCCACTATTACCCTTGCACCAAATTCAAAGGTCACATTCTGTAATCCGATCAGCATCTCGTAACAGGTATTTAAGGCCGCAAAGGTAACTGCAAACAGCGTCAATCCAATTTGGGTTTACCTTTGTGTGCAAATGATTTTTTCCAAAAGATATTTCCCCTGTATTATCCTCCTGTTCCTTATGGCCTGCAGCAACAGCGACCGCAGGGTAAGCCCGGAAGATCGGGGGCAGTTGCCGCTGGGCAAAAGCATCAGGTCGGAAGCATTCAATCTTTCCTTCGGAAAATTACTGGACGATTATTATGCGCTGAAAGAAAGCTTTATCGCCGATGACCAGGATACCATCATCAACCACCTGGCCGGTACCATGGCTGCTTCGGCCGATAGTCTCCGGCTCTCCGGCATCAAAGCCGATTCCAGTATTATTATTGATGCCGGCGTATATGCCGGCAGTATATCCGCAGAACTGAAAGGCCTGGCAGGTGAAACAACACCCGAAGCCAAACGCAGGTCCTTCCAGATGGTGAGTGATGAATTGTATGACCTGATCCGTATCGTTGGCTATGACCGGGCAGTTATATACAGGCTATACTGCCCTATGGCATTCGAAGACCATGGCGCTTCCTGGCTCAGTAACTCACCCGTTATCCGCAATCCTTACCTGCCCAAGAAAATGCCGGCATGCGGAGAAGTAAAAGATACTCTGGGAATGATAAACAGGTAAGTGCCTGTTATTTGTTCGGCGCATACTGGAGCACCACCTTGGCATTACGCCGCTCATTGGAGGTAAGGAAGATCTCGTACCTGCCGATCGTTTTGTCCTTACCTATCTTGATAACCATCATGGCAGTATTCGGCGGTATCTCTCCCAGGTTATCGGCAACCACCACTATCTCGTGCACCGGGTCTTCTTCCGTGCAATGTATTTTTACACTAAGGGGCGAGAGGCTCAGTCTTCCCCTCGAGATCACCATCTGGTTATTATGGTATACAGTGATGGTATCATTATCAATAGTACCGTTATCATAGAACTCGATGGTGGCATCAGGATCGGAAATATTGATAGTCCTGATCAGGTTGTTTTCCCTTTCCATCAGCACCCTGGGCACCGGCAGTTTTTTAAAAGTATTTTCCAGCCTTTGTGGCGGGGCAACCGGCTGCTCTTTGGGAAGGGTAGTGGTGGTCTGCAGTTCTGCTTTTTCAGGCTGCTGCGTTTTCTGCTGTGCAGGTGGTGTAGTGCCCGGGCGCTTTACCTGCGGCCTGGGCGCGTTCCTGTTTCCCGCAAGGGGGTTGGCGGTGGAAGGATTTTTTGCCGAAGGTTTTACAGCAGTTTTGCCGGATGTCTTGCTGTTGGCAATACCCGGCTTTAACCCTGCAATACCGCCACCGGCAGGATTCTTTTTTGCACTGGAGGATGTTTTGCGGTTTTTCACCAGAAAATCCTCTGTTTCAAAATCCGATTCGCGCACCCTTTCCAGGTATACTTTACCGCTGCCGCAATCGCGCTTGTCTTTTACATTCGTAGATATGAAAGTGCCTTCCAGTACTTCCAGTTTGCCTATCCGGGTGTAGTCGAGGTAACAGGTCATCAGGCAGGGCTCGCTCTTGTCGCCGATCTTGAGGTCGACCAGTTTTGTTTCCCGGATAATAAGTGTTTTTGCGGGCAGGGTAAGGATGCCGGTCAATTCTGCCTTGCCGTAAAATACCGTGCTTTTGTAAGAATAGGTAACGCCCCTGATGCTGTTGTTGGATTTTTGCTCGATCTGTATCTCGTATTTATACCGTTCTTCCCCGAGCCCGTCCCTGATAATGGGAGTCGAGGTAAAATACCCCCGCCAGATACCCGTGATCTTCTGGGCATCCGATACAAGGCCGAACAGTAAAATAGAAAGGATCGTAAAAATCAACCTCATGCGACAAAACTACACGTGCAATATAGTAACTCTACACAAAGAAGCGTTAATAATGACAAGTATGCCACCCGGTTGTACCCATAACTTCCGCCATATACGGTATCATCATACCCCCTTTGCCGCCCTGTTCCATCTCCCATCTGCAATCTGCCATCTGCAATTCCATAATTCCCCATTACCTTTGCAATCCTTATGATCAATATCAGTTTCCCGGATGGGGCCGTCAGGCAATATGAAGAAGGTATTTCAGCGCTGGAGATCGCAAAATCGATCAGCGAAGGGCTGGCCAGGAAAGTGCTGGCCGCCAGGGTGAACGGTGAAGTATGGGATGCCACGCGTCCTATTCATAACGATGCTTCCCTGCAGCTGCTTACCTGGACGGATACAGACGGGCAAAACACTTTCTGGCATTCCTCCGCGCACCTGATGGCCGAAGCGGTGGAATCGATGTTCCCGGGTGTAAAATTCTGGGTAGGCCCCGCCATCGAGAAAGGGTTTTATTATGATATGGACCTTGGCGACCGCAAGATGAGTGAAGAGGACCTGAGGGAACTGGAGAAAAAAATGAACGAGCTGGCCAGGCAATCCAATCCCTATCAGCGCCGCGAGATATCCAAGGCCGATGCCGTACAATATTTTACTGATAAGGGCGATGAATACAAGATAGACCTGCTCCAGAACCTGGAGGATGGTAATATTACCTTCTATTCGCAGGGTGCTTTCACCGATCTCTGCCGTGGGCCGCATATACCCAATACAGGGTTCATCAAAGCCATCAAACTTACAGGCATTGCCGGAGCCTACTGGAAAGGTGATGAAAAGAACAAAATGCTCACCCGCGTATACGGTATCACATTCCCCAACCAGAAAGAACTGGATGAATACCTGGTTATGCTGGAAGAAGCCAAGAAGCGCGACCACCGCAAGCTGGGGAAAGAACTGGGTATTTATACTATGAATGATGATGTGGGTCAGGGCCTGATCCTTTGGATGCCCAATGGCACCGTGGTCATTGAGGAACTGGAAAAGCTGGCCAAGGAAACGGAACTGGAAGCAGGATATAAACGCGTGGTAACTCCGCATATAGCCAAGGAGAACCTGTACCTGACCAGCGGGCACCTTCCGTATTATGCCGACAGTATGTATCCCCCAATGGAACTGGAAGGGGAGAAATATTACCTGAAGGCAATGAATTGCCCGCATCACCACAAGATATTCGATGCTGAACCGAAAAGTTACCGCGACCTGCCATACCGCATAGCTGAATACGGTACCTGTTACCGGTATGAACAGAGCGGGGAATTATTTGGACTGATGCGCGTGCGTTGTCTCCACATGAACGATGCACATATCTATTGCTCCAAGGAGCAGTTCAAACAGGAGTTCCAGGCGGTGAATGATATGTACCTGAAGTATTTTAAGATATTCGGTATCGAGAAATACGTGATGCGGCTTTCACTGCATGACCCTGAGAAACTGGGACAGAAATACATCAATGAGCCGGAGCTCTGGAAAGAAACCGAGGAACTGGTACGCAATGTGCTGATAGAAACAGGCGTGCCCTTTGTGGAAGTAAAAGGAGAGGGTGCTTTTTATGGCCCAAAAATAGATGTACAGATATGGAGTGCGATAGGAAGGGAGTTTACCTTGGCTACCAACCAAGTGGATTTTGCCCAGCCGCGCAGTTTCAAACTGTCTTTTACCAATAAAGAGAACGAAGCGGAGATACCATTGATCATCCACCGTGCGCCATTGGGTACGCATGAGCGTTTTATCGGGTTCCTGCTGGAACATTATGCCGGTAAATTCCCCGTATGGCTGGCACCGCTCCAGGCACGGATTTTGCCTATCAGCGACAAGTTCCTCGACTATGCCAAAGAAGTGGAGAAGGAACTGAGGAAGGCAGGTGTACGTACGGAGATCGATGACAGGCAGGAAAAGATCGGCAAGAAGATACGCGATACCGAGCTCATGAAAGTGCCCTATATGCTGGTAGTAGGCGAAAAGGAAATGAATGAGAACAAAGTGTCTGTACGCCGCCAGGGCCAGGGGGATATGGGTGCGCAGGATGTGGCAGGATTTGTAGATATGATCTCGGATGAAATAACGAACAGGAAGTAGTGAAATTGCAGATGGCAGATCGCAAATTGCAGATTTCAATTTACGATCTGCAATCTGCAATTTCAAAATCAGAATCCTATCTTTATCACAAAAAACAATTATTCACTAAACAGCTTTTAATGGCATTACCACCAAGAGGGGGCGGAAGATTCAACCCCAGGTTTAACAGGCAGCCCGAGCCTGAACATCGTATCAACGAAAGAATCCGGGTACCACAGGTGAGACTGGTTGGCGACAATATAACCGTTGGCATCTATCCCACGCAGGAAGCACTGAAAATTGCCCAGGCAAAGGAATTGGACCTGGTAGAAATATCTCCCACCGCCGATCCTCCCGTATGCAAGGTGATCGACTACAAAAAGTTCCTCTACGAAAAGAAGAAGAAGGAAAAGGAGATGAAAGCCAACTCCAAGCAAAGTGAGGTAAAAGAGATCCGCTTTACTCCCGGCACCGATGACCATGACTTCGACTTCAAAGCCAAGCACGCAGAGAAATTCCTGAAAGACGGCAACAAGGTAAAAGCCTATGTACAGTTCAAGGGCCGCGCCATCATGTTCCAGGACAGGGGCCAGCTTTTGCTGCTCAAATTCGCAGAACGCCTCGCGGAAGCCGGCACGCTGGAAAGTATGCCCAAACTCGAAGGCAAACGCATGTTCGCGATCTTTACCCCGAAAGTGGGGAAGAAGAAATAACCTTTGGCCGTTAGCTTTTGGCTATTCGCTTTTAGTTTATTACCAGTTGATAATCAATGGATGGTTGTTCCTTATCAATAGCTAAAAGCGAACAGCCAAAAGCTAACAACTTTCTTGTTATTTCCCCAGAATATCCCTACCTTTGCGCTCCATTTCCCGTAAGGCTCAACAAGTGCTCCGACTGTTCGGGGCCGCCAGCAGGGTGTAATCGAAAGATTATTGAAACATGCCAAAGGTAAAAACAAACTCCAGCGCCAAGAAGCGCTTCAAGGTGACCGGTACAGG
>DASVLZ010000019.1:0-3044 GCA_036384615.1 Sediminibacterium sp. | reverse complement strand
TATCCATTGTACTACGAGGCCTAAGGGCAGCAAAAATAATGGAAGAATGTTATTCTATGCTGATTTGCTGAAATAAGTGGTCGGCATCTTCTTTTCTGCAGAGTTCCGTACCCTCATTCATGGTAGCCGCCGTACCGCAGGCAGCGCCGTACCGCAGTACATCCTGCATAGGCCAATCGTTAGTCAGGGCCAGCAGCATACCCGCTACCATGCTATCGCCCGCACCCACCGTGCTCTTTTTTTCAACGGCAGGCGCTTTTACCCGGAACTGTTCTTTGGCCGATACCAGCATGGCGCCATCGGAACCCATGGAAACGGCCATCATTTCGCAGCCGCCTTTTTGTATAATACTTCTTGCTGCATCTGCAATCTCACCCGGTGCAATGCGCTCCCTGCCTGTTACTATGCTTAGCTCTCCGAGGTTAGGTTTGAGCAGAAAAACACCAGCTTCCACAGCTTTAGCCAATGCTTCTCCTGATGTGTCCACGATAAGCCTCGCGGAGTTTTTCCTGGCCATGGCGGCCAGTTCCGTTATGATATCGGGTGGTATGCCGGGTGCCATGCTGCCGCTGACAACCAGGTAATCCATGCGGCAGCCGCGCAGGTATGCAAAGCAGCTTTCTATTTCTGAAGCGCTGATCTCAGGACCTTCCATGCCAAAACGGTATTGCTGGCCTGTTGCTTTGTTTACCACGATAAAATTCTCGCGGGTATCTTCCTGTATGAACAGCGGTTTTGTATGCACACCTTCCGCCTCGAGCAATGCATCAAAATGCCTGCCCGGATAGCCGCCCGAAAAATACACGGCTTCGCTTTCTGCGCCCAGCTTTTTCAAAGCCCGGGAAATATTCACTCCGCCTCCCCCGGGTTCGGTCTTGCCCTCTGATGCTCTCAGTTTTTTATCCGGTACCAGTTCGGGAACGGTAATGCTTTTATCGAGCGCGGGGTTCACAGTAAGTGTGATGATCTTTTTCATAACCATTTTTTCAGTACATGAAAAGCCGCCGGCAGGAATACCCGCGAGGGAACACTTCGCATAATGGAAAGGTCCTGCAAGAGGCTGGATTCATTATCAAGAAAACACAAAATCCGTTCCGGAGGATTTTTCTGAAAAATACCTGCAAACAGTACATCGCCGGACATCAGTTTTTTTTGCAATACCCGCAGCAGGATATTGTCATAAAGCCTGAATTTTGCCGCTGTTTTCTTTGCGTACGGTTTGCCGGTTGTTTGTAAAGTGGAAACGATGGCTTCTGTTCTTTTCTGGATGAACTGAAAAGCATAACCGCTGCTGGGCTTGATATCTCCACCGGCCACGCCTATATTGATCACGCGATCCTTATGCATCGGGAAAGGCATACTGGTCATAGGTATTTTGCCGTTTTCGGCGTGTGTAATGGTATACTCTTTTACCTGCAGCCGGCTGGAAATATATTCTTTCAGGATGCGTTCATACATTTCGGCTTCCAGCAGGCTTTCGGAGAAGACGGTGTATTCGACAAGCGCAGTATGGGATGAAAGCGGCAATACATACATGAAAGAAGTGCCACCGTTCTGCTCCACGGTAAAATCCATCAGCGTGGCTAAACCGGGATCAAATGCGGGTTGCGTGGTTCGTATAAACCACCCCGTAAAATGCTGCCAAAAAAAATAATGACCCGTTTTGTTGGCCGGGTATTCAAAAAGGATACTGTTAAACACATAATCAGAACTGATCTCTGCTGATGGCAACTGCACCCTGGCCTTACCTTCATGACTGTCCACTGAAACAACTGCTTCCTGCAGCCATTCAATATTCGGGAAGGAACGGCTTCTTTCCCTGACAGACCTGTACAGATCGGCACTCCTGATCATTTTATACTTGTAGGGAGAAAGCGGCAGCCTCGATGAAAAGGTTGTGGAAAGGAATTGCGCATATGACCATTGATGTGCAACAATATCTTCAAAGATCCCATTCTCCTTTTCCCAGAAACACCAGGTTCGGTCATCATTGTTTTTTGCGGAATGGTCTATCACCAGTATGCTCTTATCATGAAAGAAAACATCCGACATCATGCGCATCAACAGGCTGGAACCTGCACAGCCCGCTCCCGTTATGATATAATCATAATGGGTTTTTGAGGGTTCATTGCTGTTGTTGCTGTTTTTCATCTTCGCGGATCTTATTCCAGTATTTTTTGGCTACGATCAGCATTCCGAAGCTTTCGCCATCCTTCTTTCCAAGATGCTTATGATGCATTTTATGCGCCCACCTGATAGCTTTCACATACCGGTTATTGCTTCGCGTAAACCACCTGAAGCGCTGGTGGATGATCACTTCATGCACAATAAAATATGCGAGCCCGTATAAAGCGATGCCGAAGCCGATACTCATCACCCAATATATTCCATACATGCTGCCCAGCATAATACACAACCAGCTGGGTATGGCGAATATGATGAAGAAAGCATCATTCCTCTCAAAAAAACCGGGACCTTTCTGGTGATGGTCTTTATGCAGGTACCAGAGAAAGCCATGCATCACATACCTGTGCGTAAGCCATGTTACCCCTTCCATGAGGCAAAAGCTGACCAGTATTATGATGATATACCACATATTATAAAAGCACCCTTAATGCCAGGAAAAACAATGCCTGTATGATAAACAAATGTACCGCGAAATGGTTGGGGCGTGTTAAAGAAAATAAACGCAATATACCCAGCAAAACCATTGCCGTCAGCAGCCAGCACACATAATTGTATGCGGGTATTACCCCGTTCTCCCATTGCCAGAAACCGAGTTTTATGGCTACGGGTTCCATAAGCCAGTCGAAGAATACGGCCAGCAGTGCGCTATCCAATATAAACGAAAGGATTTCTATGCTGCGCGGAATGGTTTTTTCTATCGCCTGTGCACTTGCCCGTACCCGCGCCTGCAATGCCAGCATTACGGAGGCGCTGCAGAAAACAATGACGAACCAGTTTATACCTATCAGCAGCGGTACCCTTTTCCATTGCTTTCCGAGCACATCGCCATAGGTGTAATGCCCGAACAGTAATCCTGT
>DASVLZ010000018.1:0-3144 GCA_036384615.1 Sediminibacterium sp. | reverse complement strand
CAGTATCCTGAAGAAACCAACACCTTTCGCCAGGCTGGGAGTAAGGTGCTGGTTCCTGAAAGCCGCGTTGCGATAGTTGGGTGATAACAGCATCCGTTCCTTCCGCTCATCGGTAGCAATACCGCCGAATGCAGCACCCTGCATAAACAGCCTTACGGCAAAAATGACAAGGGCTATGATGGCGAGTACGGACAGCATGCACAACTATTTTTTCGGGGTTACGTCTTTCGCAAATTTCTGTGCCTTCAGCGCCAGTTCGGTTGCCAGCAGGCAATGCTCCTGCGTCATAGCCGTTTCTGTACGGTTGATCACATCGTTCACGAATTGTTCGCCGAATGGCAGCGGCTCTTTATTGCAGTCAATATATTTTGTTTCTTTCTGCGTAACCAGGTACAGGTGATTACCTCCCGGGTGGCCCGAAGCAATATCTACATTCTTGCGTATTTCAATATATCCTTCGGTACCGAGTATCGTAAGCCTGCCATCACCCCAGGATGCCAGCCCATCGGGCGTAAACCAGTCCACACGTATATATCCCATACCTCCGTCTCCTTTCAGCATGATATCACCAAAATCTTCAAACTTCGGGTACTGCGGGTGGCTGGTATTGCCTGTCTGTGATGCCACCACTTCTGCCTTGGTGGAACCTGTAAAGAACAGGAACTGGTCGAACTGGTGCGAGCCGATATCGGTGATGATACCGCCATATCTCTTTTTGTCAAAAAACCAGTCGGGCCTTGTAGGCGTGCTCATGCGGTGAGGGCCGAGGCCGATGGTCTGGATCACTTTTCCTATGATGCCTGCTTTTACCAGCTCGCCGGCTTTTACCGTTGCCTTATTCTCGAAACGTTCACTGTACATGATGGAATAAATGCGGCCGGTGGCTTTCTGTACTTTCCGTACTTCCGCAAGCTGCTCCAGCGTAATGATGCCCGGTTTGTCTACAAGGTAATCCTTCCCGCTTTTCATCACACGCACTCCCAGGGGAGCGCGCTCATCAGGAATGCCGGAACTCAGCACTACCTGTATGCTGGGATCTTCGAGAATTTCTTTTTCAGAAGATGCCTGTTTTACATTCGGGTATCTTTTTTTGAATGCGGCGGAGAGATCGGGTTCCTTGGCATAAAAAGATACCAGTTGCCCGCCGCCCCGGGTAACGGCTTCCACCATTCCGTAAATATGCCCGTGGTTGATGTTGATCACAGAAAAACGGATACGTGGCTCGGCATACTCGCCGGCAATGGTTTTTTTGGGGAGTGATGACAGGATCATGAGACCTGAAGCCGCAGCCGCGGTATTCAGGAAATTCCTCCTGTCGAGTGCTTTTTCTTTCATATGGATTTGTTTGTTGGTAGGTACTGCTGAAGTTACGCATAAAAAACGGTAGCCGCAGGCAGGCTTTTTGCCCTGTTCACAAAACGCGTTTTCGTTCATATATTATCGACAAATCGATATTTTTGTAACTCATAACAGTGTCTATGAAGATTTTGCTTGCAGATGATGAGCCGATCTTACTAAAAACGATCGGACTCAAACTTCAGAAAGAGGGGTACGAGGTAATGAGCACGTCGGACGGGAGGGAAGCAGTGGAAAAGATCGATGCGTATGATCCCGATATTGTGGTTACCGACCTGATGATGCCCTATATCTCCGGCCTGGAGATCGTATCTATTGTCAGGAAGAAAACACATAAAAAGATCGGGGTGATCATGCTTACGGCCATGGAACAGGAGAAAGTGGTGATGGAAGCATTTGAACTGGGAGTGGATGATTATGTTACCAAACCTTTCAGCCTGAATGAACTGGTGATACGGGTAAAAAAACTCGCCATGCAACTGGCCCGTAACAATCCTTCCTGATATTTACCGGAACCGATCTTCCATGAACATATAACAGCTGCTCATGATGCTATCAAAAAAAATACTGTACCGGACTTGTTTCTTCCTGCTGCTGTCAACACCGGTATTGGTGCAGGCGCAGCTTACAGACACTGTTTCTTCCGATGGACTGTTACAGGCTGCCAGGAAAGCGGCTTTCGACCAGAAGAACTATGCACTGGCAAAACATTACCTGTATAAAGCGCTGGGGCAAAGTCCCGACTATACAGATATCAAAATTTTCCTGGGAAGGATCCATACCTGGACAGACAATGCCGACAGTGCCCGGTTTTATTTTTCTTCCGCGCTGAGGAGCAATCCAGGTTATGCGGATGCTGCGGTGGCATATGGAGATCTCGAATATTGGAATGACCAGTATGCGAAAGCATTGGCAATTGTTGATTCCGGGTTGGTATACCATCCTTCCGATGAAGCGCTGCTACTGCGCCAGGCCAGGATATTGAACGCAATGCGCCGGTACGAAGAAGCGAATGCCAGTGTACAGAAGCTTCTTTCCATCAACAAGCATAACAGCGATGCGTTTGTACTGGCCAGCCGGATCAGGGAACTCGCGAGCAAGAACAAGATTGGTTTTTCGTATGACTTTGTACATTTCGATAAACAATTTGCCGACCCCTGGCACCTGGTGAGCCTGGATTATACACGTACTACACGAATGGGATCATTGACAGGCCGCATCAACTACGCCAACCGCTTTAAGGAAAATGGCGTGCAGTACGAACTGGAAGCCTACCCGCATATTTCCAATATTTTTTACAGCTATATCAATGTGGGGTATTCGGATAACGTGGGTGTTTTTCCGAAATGGCGCGGCGGTTTTTCGCTGTATGCCAACCTGCCTGCCGGTTTTGAAAGCGATCTCGGCGTGCGATACCTGCAATTTACCGGTAGCCCTACCTGGATATATACAGGATCACTCGGGAAGTATTATAAGAACTGGCTGTTCAATTTCCGCACGTATGTAACGCCGTCTACGAATGTGTCTACCGTATCGGCTTCCTATAATCTTATGGCCAGGTATTATTTTGGCGGTGCAGATGATTTCCTGGGAATGAATATCGGGTATGGTCTTTCTCCCGATGACAGGCAGAATGCCATACAGCTTGATAACCCGGTAAAACTTACTACGTATAAGGCGGGTGCATCTTTCCGGAAAAAGATAGGGGGACTCAATGTACTCAGTGCAGATGCCAGCTGGTACAACCAGGAATACCTGCCCGGTACAAAAGGTAACCAATACCAGCTA
>DASVLZ010000017.1:0-5012 GCA_036384615.1 Sediminibacterium sp. | reverse complement strand
AAAGTATTGCCCGACAGCTGTACTGTGAGGTCGTTTACCTGCAAAAGGGTGCGCTTATCCATAACTGATCAGTGTGCCTGTGTTTCGAATGCTTCGATGGCTGGTTTTATACTCAATAAATAATCAATATCATCATACCCGTTCAGCAGGCAGGTTTTTTTGTAGGAGTTGATCTCGAAGTTTTCCTGCTGCCCAGTGGCATCTATAATAATTGTCTGGCTCTCGAGGTCAATGGTCAGCGTGGCATCATTGCCCTGCGCAAAAATGGCCGAGAGGAAATCTTCGCTCACCGTAACCGGGAGCAGGCCATTGTTGAGAGAGTTGTTCTTAAAGATGTCTGCAAAAAAGCTTGACACCACCGCCTTGAATCCATAATCCTTAATGGCCCAGGCCGCATGCTCACGTGAAGAGCCGCATCCGAAATTTTTACCGGCCACCAGTATCTCGCCATTGTATTGCGACTGATTCAGTACAAAATCTGCTTTGGGTTTTGTTTCGTCATCGTGCTCATACCGCCAGTCGCGGAACAGGTTCTTCCCAAACCCATCGCGGGTAGTTGCTTTCAGAAAACGCGCAGGTATGATCTGGTCAGTATCTACGTTCTCCGCGGGGAGCGGAACAAATTTGCTGTGTATGGTTTTTAAAGGGGTCATTATAGTGGCTGTTAACTTTTTGCTATTGGCTGTTGGCCAATTTGTTTATTAGTTTTCCATCATTTCTCTTACATCTGTTACCACGCCTGTAATGGCTGCTGCGGCAGCGGTGAGGGGGCTGGCGAGAAGTGTCCTGGCGCCAGCACCCTGGCGGCCCTCGAAATTGCGGTTGCTGGTGCTGATGCAGTATTCACCCGCAGGTATCTTGTCTTCATTCATACCCAAACACGCGCTGCAGCCTGCCTGCCTGATCTCGAAGCCGGCTTCTGCAAACACTTTATCAAGCCCTTCCGCCTGCACCTGCTTGGCCACCTGTTGCGATCCGGGTACGATCATCACCTGTACATGCTCATTCTTTTTACGCCCCTTGATCAGCGCAGCTACCTGCCGCAGGTCTTCGATGCGTGAGTTGGTACAACTGCCGATAAATACATGCTGCACCGGCATGCCCAGCAAAGGTTTGCCCGCTTCGAGGCCCATATATTGCAGGGCTTTGGTGATATTCTTCCGCTCACCCTCATCAGGTATGGAATCAGTAGCCGGTATCTGTGCATTGATGGCAATGCCTAACCCGGGATTGGTTCCGTAAGTGATCATCGGCTGTATGTCGGCAGCATTGATATGAAGTTCGGTATCGAATACAGCGCCTTCATCGCTGTACAGCTGTTTCCATTCGTCCACTTTCTTTTCCCATTGGCCGTTGCCTGGTGCAAACAGCCTTCCTTTCATATAGGCGAATGTGGTTTCATCAGGCGCGATCATGCCGCCGCGCGCACCCATCTCTATACTCATATTGCAGATGGTCATACGCGCTTCCATCGATAAAGCACGGATAGCAGAGCCCGCATATTCCACGAAATACCCCGTGGCGCCGCTGGCCGTGATCTGTGATATGATGTATAGGATAATATCTTTTGATACCACTCCCTTCGGCAGCTCACCTTCTATATTAATGCGCATGAGTTTGGGATGGCTCTGCATCAGGCATTGAGAAGCAAACACCATCTCCACCTCGCTGGTGCCGATGCCGAAAGCAATGGCGCCGAATGCGCCGTGGGTGGATGTATGGCTGTCGCCGCACACGATCGTCATACCCGGCTGTGTAATGCCCAGTTCGGGACCGATCACATGCACAATACCCTGGAAAGGATGACCGAGGCCATACAATTCTATATCATGCTTTTTGCAGTTCTCTATCAGCTGCTGCACCTGTATGCGGGAAAGCTCATCCTTGATGGGCAGGTGCTGGTTCAGCGTAGGCACGTTGTGGTCTGCCGTAGCTACCACCTGCTGCGGACGGAACACTTTGAGGCCCCTTTTCTCCAGCCCTTTAAACGCCTGCGGACTGGTAACTTCATGAATAAAATGTTTGTCGATATACAGCACCGCGGGGCCGCCCTCTATCTGCTGTACAACATGTTTTTCCCAGATCTTGTCAAATAATGTCTTTGGCATAAACGAAGAATTCAAATTAAGCGTGGCGCTGGAAAGCGCCACGCCCTCAAACTAAAACTATACTGATGAGAAAATCCCTAAACCGTGGCAGGCTCCGCTTTATATGCGCGGGCCAGCCTGTGCAGGTCATCCTCCTCAACTTCTTTTTTGCTGTCTGCTACCTGCAGGAATGATTCGTACAATACATCAACATCATTCCTGTTAAACGAATAACCGATCTTTTGCAGGCGATGCGCCAGCGCACTGCGGCCGCTGCGGGCAGTAAGTACGATCTTGCTGCCATCCGCACCCACTTCATCAGGATTAATGATCTCATAGGTCTGTGCATCTTTCAGGAAACCATCCTGGTGTATACCGGATGAATGCGAGAACGCATTACCGCCAACGATCGCTTTATTGGGCTGAACAGGTACGCGCATGGTATCAGATACCTCGCGACTGATGGGGTTCAGCATCTGTGTGTTGATGTTGGTATAAAGCCCCAGGTGCTTGTGCTGCCTCATTACCATCACCACTTCTTCCAGCGATGTGTTGCCGGCCCTTTCGCCCAGGCCGTTAATGGTACATTCTATCTGCCTTGCCCCTGCCACGGCTCCCGCAATGGAATTGGCGGTAGCCAGGCCCAGGTCGTTATGGCAATGGCAGCTGAGAATGGCTTTATCAATATTGGGCACATGGTTTTTGAGGAAAGCCATCTTCTGGCCATATTGCTCCGGAAGGCAATAGCCCGTGGTATCGGGAATATTGCAAACAGTGGCGCCTGCTTTGATCACGGCTTCCACTACGCGGGCCAGGTATTCATTGTCGGTACGGCCTGCATCTTCCGCATAGAACTCCACGTCATCCACAAAGTTCTTTGCCCATTTCACAGCCTGCACGGCGCGCTCCAGTATTTCTTCGCGGGTAGAATTGAATTTGGCTTTGATATGAAAATCAGAAGTGCCAATGCCGGTATGTATACGCGGCCTTTTGGCGGGTTTGAGCGCAGCAGCAGCTACCTCAATATCTTTTTGTACGGCGCGGGTAAGTCCGCATACCGTAGCATTTTTAATAATTTTGGCGATCTCTTCCACAGATTCAAAATCACCAGGGCTCGAGATGGGAAAACCGGCTTCGATGATATCGACCCCGAGGGCTTCCAGCTTCAGTGCGAGTTCGATTTTTTCCTTGGTGTTAAGTTTGCAGCCTGGCACCTGCTCGCCATCGCGCAAAGTTGTGTCGAAGATAAAGACCTGCTCCATAGGGATAGACCGGGGTTTGAATCGTTAGTAATCGTTTATGAACCAACCGCCGGTGCAGGAAATCATCGCCTGCGGATCAGCGGCCAAAAAAACGGCAGGCTATTTATTTTTGTTACCGATTGCCTTTAATAACAAAGCTGGTAGCCTGCCATATCGAATGTAGATATACAATTCAGCCTGAAAAGATCAAAATTGGGGGTATTTTACGGTCTATAAACCGCCCCGTTAATGCTTAAGTTATTGATATTGATTGATTTGTGACTAAATGATTTACGATGCCCAACCGTTCTACCGATACGCTTTTTCAACTGGTCCAATCCCTCGAAAGGTCTGAAAAACGCAATTTCAAGCTGTTTATGACCCGCAACACAGGTTCGGGCGACCTGAAAGTGGTGCAGTTATTTGATGCGCTTGATAAGATGAAGACCTATGATGAAGAGCAACTGCTGGCAAAAAACCCGGGCATACAGAAGCAGCAGCTCTCTAACCTGAAAGCGCATTTATACAGAGAGATACTGAGCAGCCTCCGCCTGCTGAACCCCGAAGAGAATATTGATATTGCCCTGCATGAACAACTTGATTTTGCACGCATACTCTATAACAAAGGAATGTACTACCAGAGCCTGAAAACGCTCGACAAACTCAAAGAACTGGCAAAAGCCAATTACCAGGCCACCTATCTTTTACAGGCTTTATTCCTCGAAAAGAAAATAGAGTCGCTGCACATCACACGCAGCATGCAGGACCGTGCAGAGACCCTGGGCCGCGAGGCCGAAACGGTTACCCGCAGGCTGAGCCTGGTAAGTGCTTTGTCTGATGTATCGCTCGAGCTGTACAGCTGGTACATACGCAATGGCCATTCGCGCAATGCGGAAGATACTGCGGAGGTAGACAGCCTGCTGGTAAAGGCCGCGGTACTGCAGGCGCGCAACTGCGAAGGGTTTTATGAACGCCTGTACCTGTACCAGAGCTATTGCTGGCATGCCTTCATTACTCAGAACCTGCTGGTATATTACCGTTACTGCCAGAAATGGGTTGACCTGTTTGATGCCGATCCCAAAATGATCAGTATAGAAACAGCACATTATATCAAGGGCATGCACAACCTCATGAGTGCGCATTTTGACCTGCGCAATTACCATAAGTTCAGTGAAGGACTCAGGAATTTTGAAGCGTTTGCCAATACCCCCGTAGTACAGCAGAACCGGAATAACCTGATACAGACTTTTGTGTATTTGAATACAGCACGCATCAACAAACATTTTCTGGAGGGTACGTTTGCCGAAGGGCTGGAACTGGTGCCGGAGCTGGAAGAAAAACTGCAGCAATACGAATTGTATTTAGACAGGCACCGCATTCTCGTGTTCTACTACAAGATCGCTTCACTCTATTTCGGCAGCGGCGATTTTGGCCGGAGCATTGACTATCTTAACAAGATCATCAACTGGAAGATGGACCTGCGCACCGACCTGCAATGCTATGCACGGCTGCTGCACCTCATCGCGCATTATGAGTTAGGGCATTTTGATTTGCTGGAATACCTGGTCAAATCCGTTTACCGCTTCATGGCTAAAATGCAGAACCTCGGTGCCGTGGAAGAACAGGTATTCGGTTTTCTCCGCAAATCATTCCATGTATCGCCCAGGCAACTGAAACCCCAATT
>DASVLZ010000016.1:0-1542 GCA_036384615.1 Sediminibacterium sp. | reverse complement strand
AGGATACCCATTCGAAGATAGACCTGGGTACCACGGCCGAAATGGAAAATGCCGTGGCCGAGATCGCCCGAACCTCCAACGTATCCAGGGAAGTATTAACCGAAGCCATGTTCGAGGTGCTGGTAAAGCAGGGCCAGCTGGAAAAAGCCATCCAGCTGCTGATCAAATTAAGTTTCATAAATCCTGAAAAATCCAGTTATTTTGCGGCTCGAATCGAACAATTAAAAGGAATCATATGACCATCCTGTTTCTGATACTGATCATTGTAGCTTCTGTAGCGCTGGGTTTTATCGTACTGGTACAGAACCCCAAGGGCGGCGGCCTGTCTGGCAGCGTAGGCGGCTTCAGCAACCAGCTCATGGGTGTAAAACAAACCACTGATGTACTTGAAAAAGGCACCTGGCTTTTCTCAGGCATCATTGCCCTGCTGGCCCTGTTCTCTACCCTGTTCCTGAAAAGCGGAACACATAACACCGTTAACCCGTTCCAGAACGTGCCTACTAACCAGACAGCACCGGCACCGGTTTCCACTACTCCAGCCAATACCGTTCGGGCACAGCCTGGCGATACACTGAAGAAATAACCCTTCATGCGATATTTAACACCCTGTCTGTATTTTCAGGCAGGGTTTTTTATTTAACTTGACTTATGGCGAGATCGATTACCATCATCATACTCATACTGCTCCTTGCGGGCGGCTTTACGGCATGGAAACTGCTGGGGCCTGCTACCCGCTTTCCGGGGAAATCGCATGCATTCATCATCCCGGAAGGGAAAACGGATAAGGCATCTGTAACAAGGATACTGCGCGAGAACAAGATCATCGGCAGCGAATGGGCATTTTCCCTGCTGGCTTCGCGTATGCATATGGGAGAGAATATACGGCCGGGCAAGTACGAAGTACGCAACGGGGAAAGCATGCTCAATATCGTGCGCATGCTCAGGAATGGTAAACTGGCCGAATACAAACTGGTGATCAACCGCCTGCGGCTGAAAGAAGATTTTGCCCGCCTGGTCAGCAAGACCTTCCGGCCCGATTCGGCTTCCGTAATGCATTACCTCAACTCCAATGATTCGCTCAGGCAGTTCGGCGTTGACACGGGCAATGTATTCACACTCGTCATTCCCGATACCTACCAGTTTTACTGGAATACTTCTATGACCCGCATACTCCGCAAACTTGCCGACAGCAGGGATGCCTTCTGGAAAAAGAACAACAGGTTGCAGAAAGCGGAGCAGTCAGGGCTTACACAGGAACAGGTATATACGCTTGCCTCTATCGTGGATGAGGAAACCAATTATGAAAGCGATAAATACAAGATAGCCAGCGTATACATCAACCGCCTCCATACGGGTATGCCGCTGCAGGCATGCCCTACCATTAAATATGCCATGCGCAATTTTGCATTGACGAGGATATATGAAAAATACCTTACCAACCCATCTCCCTACAATACCTACCGCCGTAAGGGATTGCCGCCGGGGCCTATCTGCACGCCGTCTCCGAAGACCATTGATATTATTCTGGATGCCCCTAAAACA
>DASVLZ010000015.1:0-3112 GCA_036384615.1 Sediminibacterium sp. | reverse complement strand
AAACAGCATTTTGTCCATAAAGTAGGTTCTGTCAGTATTTGTTTTTTAGGTCTGCAAAAATAGGGGAGAAGTTGATTAGTTGGTGGGAATTGTCAATCTCCCCCGCCTGAATCATCCAGCAAAGTGGTGTCCGGCCTGCCGGTGAAGACAGAACTGATCTTGCCTGCCGTCCAGATATTGCTGTTGAACTTATTGCCGAGTATGATCACGGTAGCGGTATCGGATACCAGCCGCTTGAACACGGCATTATTGCCATGCCACCAGCCGTTATGATAGGGAATAACAGGTTCCGAAGGATTTACCAGCAGGTGCCAGCCCAGCCCGTAATTCTTTACGCCGGGCTTTTCATTGCTGTAAGGCGTATAGGCCAGGTCGAGGGAATGCTGGGATACGAATTTTCCATCGTACAGGGCTTTATCCCATAACAGGAGATCACGCACATTGGTATATACGTTCTTGTCGCCATACACACAATCCAGTTTCTCCAGCCCGTAAGGCCTCCGGGAAGGTGTGTACGAGGGAATATAGCTGGCCGTGTCTTTGATGCTGAACACATAGGTATGCGTCATGCCCAGGGGCTGAAAAACCGTCTGCTGCATGTATTCAGGGAAAGGCGTGCCGGTGATCTTCTCGATGATCAGCGCCAGCATGGCAAAATTGGTATTGCAGTAGATATACCTGCGGTTGGGAGATGCTTCCGGTGCAGGGCGGTACTTGATCATGTATTGCAGCACATCTTCGTTGGTCACATACCCTTTTATGGGCAGGGGCGTTTTTACAGTGCGGTAGCGCGTGATAAGCCTGCCTTTTTTGTTACGCACTTTTACGGCAACCGTAGTGGTGCCCGACATGAAATGATCGTACTTGGGCAGGCCGCTCCGGTGGTTCAGCAGTTCGCGGATATGGATATTGGGATAAGGGAAACCGGGAAGGTATTTTTCAACAGGGTCATCCAGCGATATTTTTCCCTCTTCCATCAGCTTCAGCACCACCATGGCGGTGAAGGTCTTGGAAACAGAAGCTACGTGGAATACCGAATTGGAAGTAATAGGTTCTTTGGTCTTGAAGTTGATCATGCCGCGATAATCCTCGAACACTATTTCGCCGTTCTTGGCAAGCAGTATGCTGCCATTGAACCCCCGGCGTACCAGCAGGGATTCATACAGGGGCTCTATCGCATTTGCATAGTATTGTTTTACTGCGGGTGACAGTGTATGATGTGCAACGGGACTGGTAAGGGTACCCGTGTCTTTTGCGGGTTGGGTGGGAGCCGAACCGCAAGCCATGATCAGTAAAGTGAGTATAGGAATCATCATCATCCTGAACATTAAAGGCTGTTTAACAACTGAACTGCAAATATAAGACCTATGACAGCCAGGGACCGGTACGTGGAAAACTATCTACAATGATTAACAGTAAATAACATTTATTTTCGCAGGCATGAGCAAGCAGGCAACCACAAGCTATCCGAAGGACCGGATCAATATCCTTTTTCTTGAAAATATCAGCGATAAAGCCGTTCAGCAGTTCAAACAGAATGGCTATGTAAACGTGAAGAAACTTTCCGGGGCATTAAGCGAGGAAGAACTGATCAAACAGGTGAAAGATGTGCACCTGCTGGGCATCCGTTCCAAGACCAGGGTTACGGCCAAAGTACTTGCGGCAGCTTCCAAACTGCAGGCAATAGGCTGTTTCTGTATTGGCGTAAACCAGGTAGACCTGAAAGCCGCCACACAGGCAGGCGTGGTGGTATTCAATGCCCCCTACAGCAATACCCGCAGTGTGGCCGAACTGGTGATCGGCGCTTCCATCATGCTCATCAGGCGCATACCGGACAAGGATAAAGCCGCCCACAAAGGCACCTGGTTCAAAGAGGCGAAAGGCAGTTTTGAACTGCGGGGCAAGACCCTCGGCATTATCGGCTATGGCAATATCGGCTCACAGGTGAGCGTGCTGGCCGAGGCGATGGGTATGAAAGTGCTTTTTTATGATATTGAAACCAAGCTGCCCCTGGGCAATGCGCATGCGGCAAAGAGCATGAAGGAACTGGTATCACAGTCGGATGTGATCACGCTGCATGTGCCTGAGACTAGCCAGACGAAAAACATCATCAATAAAACCATCCTCAGATCTTTCAGGCCGGGATCAATACTGCTCAATTTTGCCAGGGGCGAGGTGGTAGACCTGAAAGCGCTCGCAGTTTCCCTGCAGGAAGGGCTGCTGGGCGGCGCCGCCATTGATGTGTTCCCGGTGGAACCGGAGAAGAACGGCGATCCTTTCGCCACTCCCTTGCAGGGTATTTCCAATGTATTGCTCACACCGCATATCGGCGGCTCTACGGAAGAAGCGCAACAGAATATAGGGGAGGATGTAAGCCTCAAACTCTTCCAGTATCTTGAGCGGGGTATTACCAACGGCTCGCATACTGTACCGGCCATCGGCCTGCCGCCCGTGGAAAATGCCCACCGCATACTGCATATCCACAAGAATGTACCCGGCGTACTCAGTGCCATCAACACAGCTTTATCCCATAACAACATCAATATCCTGGGCCAGTACCTGAAGACCAACGATAATATCGGTTATGTAGTACTCGATGTTGACAAGAAACTCTCCAAACAGGCGGTGGAACTACTGAAAGGAGTGAAGGATACGATTAAGGTGAGGGTTTTGTATTGAATATCGAAACGCTTCGCTGAAGAACAGGCATGGGGAGCTTTTAGCTATTGGCTTTTAGTTAACAGCCTCTAACGCTTTCCGCATTGCCTTCACTTCCTCCTCATCTATACCTGTATGCTGGAGCTGTTCCTGCATGCCGGCAGCTGTGAATTGCATGGAAGAGGGGAGGTTTTTTCTTGCGGATGAATGCATTTCTTTTGCGCCTGTGTATTCTTTTAATTCTTTGATATTAGCACTCCTTACACCAGAGCCGGGCATGATGATGATGCGGTCGCCGGCTTTTTCAACCAGCTGGCGGATCAGTTCCCTGCCGTCAAAGGCATTGGGTACCTGGCCGCTGATGAGTATACGCGTACAGCCGCAGGCGATCACATCTTCCAGTGATTGCAACGGATCCCTGCACCTGTCGAATGCCCTGTGAAACGTTACGTCC
>DASVLZ010000014.1:0-2628 GCA_036384615.1 Sediminibacterium sp. | reverse complement strand
GAAGAAGTGATCGCTGAACCCCAGCAGATCTCCATTCAGTAAGCACCGAAAAATATTGTGATACTGTTTCATAAGCAGTTGGTTTTGGTTAAAGCGCCCCGTGTATCTACACGGGGCTTTTTATTTGATGTATACTCTCCCCGTTCCGCAGAATTCCCCTCTCCCGCCGTAATATTTTCAGATAATTGACTACTTATGCAGAAATATCGCCTATGAAAAAGATCGGACTGGGATTGGTGCTGGGATTCTGCTGGTTTATGGCAGGCGCGCAGCCCGGTACCTCTTCCCTGTTATGGGAGATCAGCGGGAATGGGTTAACGCAACCCTCCTACCTGTTCGGCACTTTTCATATTGTTTGCAAAAAAGATTTTACCATCACCAGCCAGCTGCAGGAAAAACTGCTTTCTACCCGGCAACTGTATGGTGAACTGGATATGGATGCTCCCGGCCAGGAAATGCAGCTGGCATTGAAGATGGTGATGAAGGACTCATCCCTTCCGCAACTGGTTTCTGATACGGACTACAGGAAGATGAGTGATAGCTTCCAGAAAATAACAGGCATGCCATTAACGATGTTCAACAACTTCCTCCCTTTTGTACCGATGAGCCTGGCAGTGATCAATATGGTTCCCTGCTCTGATAAAGTACAGCCGGAAACGGAGTTCATGAAAATTGCCAAAGAGCACAATATGGAAGTACTAGGACTTGAGACCATACAGGAACAGGTGGATGTGATCACCAGCCAGCCGCGTGATTCCATGGTGAGCCAGTTCAGGAATATGTTGCTGAATTACGACAGCAGCAGGCAGGCCATGCAGCACCTGGTGGATGTATATAACCAGCGCAATATCGATTCCATTTATGCTTATATGAAGAGCGAGGATATGAGCCAGGATTTTGAAACCGAACTGCTGGTAAAACGGAACCGGAAATGGGTACCGCTGATCGTACAGGCCATGCAGCAGAAACCCAGTTTTTTTGCCGTAGGCGCCGGGCACCTCGGCGGTCCGGATGGCGTGGTCAGCCTGTTGCGCAAGCAACATTACCTGCTGCGCCCCCTGAACTATTAACACGCATGAATGCCATCGGAAAAAGAATTCATAACACTGCTTAACCAGCACCAGAAAATCATACACAAGGTCTGCAACCTGTATATGGACAGGTATTCAGACCGTGAAGATCTTTTCCAGGAGATCACGCTGCAGGCATGGAAAGCATATGGCAGTTTCAGGGGCGATGCCAGGTTCTCTACCTGGCTGTATCGTGTAGCGCTGAATACGGCCATCACCTTTTTCCGGAAAGAGAAGCGCCGGCCCGGCCTGCAGCTGACAGATTCGCTTCCCGAACAGGCAGATGATACACATGATCCTGTTGAGGAACAGTTGAAGGCCATGTATGCCGCTATCGGGGAATTATCGAGGATCGACAAAGCGCTGATCATGCTGTACCTGGAGGACTACAGTTACAACGAGATCGGTGAAATGATGGGGATTACGGCAAATAACGTAGCGGTGAAAATGAACCGTATCAAGACAAAGCTGAAAGAGAAAACACAACAACAAATGACAAACCCATAAAACGGGCGCAATGGAATTAGATGACCTGAAATATCAGTTAATGAACAGGCTGGCTACAGATCATGCAGGGAGGTCTGCAGGGGATATTGCATCCCTGCTGAAGAAAAGAACTGCATCCATCACAGGCAAACTGAAGAAAAGCCTGTGGTTCGAGATCATTTGCTGTGTGGCAGTTGTGGCAGGATTTTTCTGGATCAGTTTTGCCACATCGTATCCCTCATTGAGGATCTATTTTTCTGTATTCGGTGTGGTGGCTGCAGGATTCATTGTATTGCTGTGTTTCCTGCTCAGGCGCACACAGCAGCTGAGCGCCACAACGCTTCCTGTAAAGGGCAACCTGCAAACCATCGTACGCATCATGGAAGAGTTTATGAAACGCTATTTCCAGTTTACGATGGCGCTGATACCGGTCTGCTTTGTATTTGCATTCATCCTTCTCTACACCGATCATCGCCGCATACCTGCGGCAGATCATTTCTCTCAAAGTCATTTCAATACTTCCTGGAAAGTGGTCGCCTTCCTCATCATCTATTTCGCAGCCCTCTCCACCGGCGTTTACTATTTCACCAAATGGTACCTGCGGAAGTTGTACGGGAAGTATGTGGATCAGTTGAAGGAATGCATTAAAGAACTGGTTGAGTAGTTGATACGTTAATAAGTTGATAAGATTGCATACCTGTCAACGTATCAACTTATTAACTATTCCTGGCACCCCTGTCTTCTCCTCGTATCCACTATATACTGGATCTTCCATTCGCCGCCGGTGCGTACGAGCTGGAATGAGTTGGCGCCGCAGTGGCTGAAGCGGCCATTGAGATAGAATTGGTATGGTGTCCAGGCCATGGCAAGGGCGCCATCCACCCTTATGGCATCGTATGTGATCCTTTCATCGGCTGCATCCTTCGGAAGCGTGCCTACAAAATCAGTGAAGGCAGATATGGATTCATTTTTTACCAGTGCATTCCCGTTGCGGTCATGGGCGATAGTCTGCATGATGGCGCTGTCTGTAAAACAGCTTTTCAATGATACGGCATCCCCGTTCTTCATTGCA
>DASVLZ010000013.1:0-2549 GCA_036384615.1 Sediminibacterium sp. | reverse complement strand
CGGGCATAACACCTTCTCCGCGGGGGTACCTGATCACAAAAGGATAGGGGTTGCTGTCCAGTTGTGCTGTAAACATCAGGTTGCGTAATTCCTGCTCGTTCATCGGTGCACTAACCACCAGGTTGGGAATACAGCGCATGTATGCAATATCATAACAGCCATGGTGCGTAGGCCCATCCTCACCCACCAGCCCGGCCCTGTCGAGGCAGAAGATCACAGGTAATTTCTGTATGGCCACATCATGCACTACCTGGTCGTATGCCCTTTGCATGAAGGATGAATACACATTGCAGAACACACGCAAACCCTGTGTGGCCATGCCTGCACTTACGGTAACGGCATGCTGTTCGCAGATGCCTACATCGAATGCGCGGTTGGGCATTTTCTCCATCATGAATTTGAGGGAGGAGCCACTGGGCATGGCGGGAGTAATGCCGAATACCTTATCATTTTTTTCCGCCAGTTCAATGATCGTATGCCCGAAAAC
Source organism: Sediminibacterium sp. (assembly GCA_036384615.1). GTDB lineage: Bacteria > Bacteroidota > Bacteroidia > Chitinophagales > Chitinophagaceae > Sediminibacterium. The sequence continues at coordinate 2,062 of DASVLZ010000013.1, read as the reverse complement.
ATCCTGGTATTTGGGAGGTTGCGGTGCATCTGTTTTCTTTTTGAATATCTCACCGGTCACTTTATCGAACAAACCCGGTGCATGCCACTTGGTCTGGTCTTTTTCCGCAAGGGAATATCCTTTTCCTTTCACGGTTACAATGTGTAACAGTTTAGGGCCGGGGATCTCTCTCAGGTCTTTAAGGGTATCTACCAGTTTGGTGATATTATGGCCATCTATCGGTCCGAAATAACGGATCTTGAGCGATTCGAAAAGATTACTGCTTTTGTTCACCATTCCTTTCAGGCCCGCTTCCATCTTGCTCGCCATATCGCGGCTGAACTTCTTGCCTATGGGCAGTTTCCCCATCAGGTTCCATACTTCATCACGGAATTTATTGAAGGTGGGAGATGTGCTGATATCAGTCAGGTATTCTTTCAGCGCACCCACATTCGGGTCGATGCTCATGCAGTTATCGTTGAGCACGATCAGCAGGTCGCTGTCGGCCACACCCGCATGGTTCATGGCTTCGAAAGCCATACCTGCTGTCATGGAGCCATCGCCGATCACTGCAATGGATTTGCGTTGTTCGCCCCGGTACTTGGCGGCCATTGCCATACCCAATGCTGCGGAAATAGACGTGGAAGAATGGCCAACGCCAAAAGTATCGTACGGGCTCTCACTGCGTTTCGGAAAACCGCTGAGGCCTTTGTATTTGCGGTTGGTAACAAAATTATCGCGCCGCCCCGTGAGTATCTTATGTCCGTATGCCTGGTGTCCTACATCCCATACCAACTGGTCATAAGGCGTATTGTACACGTAATGAAGGGCCACTGATAATTCCACCACACCCAGGCTGGCAGCAAAATGGCCGCCATGCACACTCACCACATCCACAATATACTGGCGCAGCTCATCACAAACCTGGTGAAGCTGTTCGCGGCTGAGTTTTTTTAGATCTTCCGGAGAATCAATCTGTTGCAAAAGAGGGCCAGGAGTGATCTGCATTCGGGTGCGGATTTGATATGTAAAATTACACGATTCATGGCTTAGTTACCCGCTTTCAGCCGGATTTGTTTTGCAGCGCAGTGAATAAGTACGAAGAAATTCTTATTCTTTTTCAACCCGGGAAACCCCTTATTGTGCCAGACAGAGGCTGTTTTTGCCTTTAATCATATTTAGTTATTTCCCGGCTGGGCTTTGCGTATATATTTGTGCTCAACATGAGAAGTAAATCTTCAGTATACTGGTGGTGCCAGCTCGGGGGCTGGTTATTGTATGGTCTTACCATGCTGTTCTTCGCTTATATTTTCGAGAATAAGAACAATGATGTACTCTTCCCTCGCATATCCATCACCATACTGTTAGGCCTGTTTTTTACGCACCTGCTGCGCGAACTGATCCTGAAAATGGAATTACGCCCGCCGGTAAGCAAACAGAAATGGGGCAAGCTCACAGCCATCGTGATCGGTGTCGTGATCATGTTCAACCTTACCAACAGCGCCATCGTGGAATGGCTGCAGATGTTTGACCCGCGCAACAAGGCATCCGTTGAAAAACGTTTCCTCGCCAACCTCATCCTCGATTCCCCGCTTATCCTGGTATGGCTGTCCATCTACTATATCTGGCACTATGTGGAGCTGGGTACTACCAACGAAATACAGAAAGTGCGCCTGGAAAGCCTGGTGAAGGAACTGGAATTAAAGACCATCAAATCGCATATCAACCCGCATTTCATCTTCAACGCATTGAACAGTATCCGCGCATTGGTGGATGAAAACCCCGAGAGGGCGCGTACTGCCATCACAGAGCTGAGCAATATCCTGCGAAGCAGTATGCAAACAGAGAAACAGGAAACAGTGCCGTTTGAAAAAGAACTCAACATCGTAAAGGACTACCTGGCATTGGAGCATATCCGCTTTGAAGACAGGCTGCAGGTGGAATATGATATTGATGAGGACACGCTCGACCAGCCCGTTCCGCCCATGATGCTGCAGACGCTTGTGGAAAATGCCATCAAGCACGGCATCAGCAAGCAGAAGGATGGAGGGCAGATAAAAGTGGTATCCGATTATACCAATAA
>DASVLZ010000012.1:0-2545 GCA_036384615.1 Sediminibacterium sp. | reverse complement strand
TCACGGATCATGGAAATGGATACCATGCTGGGCACATAATTCTGTGCGCCAAAATTTTTTAAAGTAGGCAGCGACTGAAGCGTGAGAACAAAACCGAGAATGAAACCGGTAAGCACCACAATACCTATGGATTTATAACCGATCACATAACACTGCCGGATGAATTCGTTCCATTCAAAACCGTTTCTGAAAACATTTCGTACAAAGCGCAGGAAAAATTCAACCTGGTTCCCACTTTCTTCAAGCACTGAAGTCAGGTATGATGTGATCTTCATTACTTGATGTTGTGTATATCATCAAATATGAAAACATCATACCCCAACGATCATACCGGTGCGGGGAAAGATTTCTACAAATGCACGTAAACAGCCACGTATTGCTGTATAGTTAATGGCATAAATATTTCAAACTATCAGGCAAAACCACAGTTATGGCAACACAAATCATCGAAGCTGTTCAGCAAAGAGCAGGTTTGCCTGCGCTGATAAAAGTAACCCCTGATAAAGGAGTAACGCCACAGCAATCATTACCACGCCCCGGCCTGCACCAGGCGGCACTGGTTACCGTTGCGGCTGCATTATATAAACTCACACGCACCAATGAAGGAGCAGTAAGGCTTCTTCTGTCAGGAAAAAACGATAGCTGGCTGCTTCTTCCGGGAGCAATAGGATCGTCTATGCCCGAAGTGGTGGCAGGAGTAAGTGAATACAGTCATTCCGATAAAGAGTCTGCCGAATCACTGATGCGCAGTCTTGCGGATACTGCATTACTCGTATTGCATGAAACACTGGCAGACCAGCTTAACCCTGAGCATGTGCGGGAGTTTATGTCGGCACAAAGGCATAACATACTTATCTATATTCCCGCGGAATTGAAACTGGGGAAGATGCTGAACGATTCCACCTGGGACGACCAGACCAACCATATGGAAGGCCCTGTTTCAAACGTGATGCATAAAATTGAAAACCTGATGTCCTGATCCCGGGGCTGGAGCAATGCACCGGAAATTAATCAACAAGCCAAGAAACCAATCAACAAACCATATGAAAGTTTTAGGTATTATCCTCATCCTCGCGGGTGTATTGATGTGCATCTTTAACACGGTCTCCTTCACCAAGAAAGAAAAGGTGGCAGATCTGGGGCCTGTAGAAATTAATAAGAATGAAAAGCATACCGTAGGCTGGCCTGTGTATGCAGGCGTGGGAGTAGGCCTGCTGGGAATAGGGTTGATTGCGCTGGATAAAAAAAAGTGACCTGTTATGGAAAAGAACCTGCAGAGCAGCGAAGCCGTGAGCAAGCTGCATGATATTATCAAAGTGATCAATACCTGTATGCTCATTACCTCCGGTAAGTCGGGTAAGAACGCTACCAGACCCATGTCGGTGGCCGATGTGGATGCAGATGGCAATATCTGGTTTTTTGCCGGCAGCGGGTCCAATAAGGTAAAGGATATTGAAGAAGACCAGCAGGTACAGCTGGTTTTCTCGCATCCCGGTAAAGAAGCCTATATGGATATTCATGGCAGGGCCAGCGTGGAAAAAGATGCGCAGTACCTGCATGAAAAATGGAATCCGCTGGTAAAAGCCTGGTTTCCCGAGGGGATTAACGACCCTGAACTCTGCCTGATCAGGGTAAAGCCTGATGATGCCTATTACTGGGATATAGAAGGCAGCAAAAACGGTTCTATGGTAAGGATAGTGCTTTCTGCGGTTACAGGTAAAAAATCAGAAGAGGGCGTGCATGGACAGATGCATTTTTGAAAACCGCGGTCTGTCTTAAAGATATCTTTCAATATCATTCAGCGAGATCGGCTTTTCGAGCACGTTTACATTGATATCGGATGTGGTTACAAAATCGCGCGGGCGCTGGTAGGCGCTCATCAGCGTGATGTTGATGTTGGGAAAACGTTTGTGTATGTTCTCAGCCGCTTTCCAGCCCATGCCATCGGGCAGGTTATTATCGAGAAGGAGAATATCGGGACTTACGGTTTCCAGTTTTTGAAAACCATCAGAAAGTGTGTGAGCCGTGTATACCTCGTAATTTTTTTTACTGAGGTATCCCTTAATCAACATGCACAGATCCACTTCATCATCGACTATTAAAACACGTTTCATGTCTGTTGTAATTTCTAATATTATGCCAGTAAAATAACGACTGTGCAAGGAATTTATTGTGGAATATATTCCTCTTTTACAGGAACGGTTATTCGAAAGGATAGGGGAATGGTTTTTTAAAAATAGATAGAAATTATTTAATAAATTTAAAAATCATTGTATGCGAAACTCTGGTAAAATCATCCTGGGGTTACTGGGAGCGGCGGCAGCCGGTGTGGCTATTGGTATGCTTCTGGCGCCTGAGAAGGGGTCAGAGATCAGGAGAAGGATCGGTGAAAAAGCGGGGGATCTCGCATCACGTATCAGCGATCTTGTTTCATACGGGAAAGACAAACTCGATGAAATGGCTACTGCTGTTACCGAACAGGCAGACGGACTGATGAAAGACGCCACCCGGCAAGGTGAAAAGATGAAGGAATCAGTTAGCTGAT
>DASVLZ010000011.1:0-6661 GCA_036384615.1 Sediminibacterium sp. | reverse complement strand
TGTGTGCTCCGGTTATTATCGCGCGGATTGTTGGCGCTAACGGCCACATTGGCGATCACACTCTCTACGAGCGAACCCGTTGCGCCGGGCTGGTCTTTGCCCAGCACTTTATAAACACGTCCCTCCAGTATGCGCAGTACCGAATCGGTAGCTGCCGTTTTAGTGCCGATAGGCATTTTCAGGTACACATATACAAAGTGAGGATCGCCACTCGGGAAGAAAGGTTTAGGGTTATTGCGCAGCACCAGTAATATCAATGATACGGGGAACAGGAAGAACAATGCCACCAATAAACGTACCGGCCTCTTTCCTTTCAGCACCCAGTGCAGCAGTTTCTCATACCGGTTCATCAATCCTGGTAATACCCTCTCCTGGAAATAGTGGATAATACCCCGCAGTACATAGCGGTTCAATACCATCAATACTACCATGAATAAAAGGAAATTACCGAAGCCATGCCAGCCAAAGAGGTTGAACAGCACGCCAAACCCGATGGTTACCCAGAAAAGAGGTTTGCGGAATATTTTGTTCTTTGCTTCTTCAAATTCCCTTCCCTCGGGCTTCATGAAACTTACAGCGAACACCGGGTTGATGATGAACGCCACGATCAGTGAAGCTGCAAGCGTAAGGATAAGCATGGTAGGCAGGTAGATCATGAACTTGCCGATAAGCCCTTTCCATAGCAGCAGCGGGAAGAAAGGCGCCAGCGTGGTAAGTGTACCGGCCAGTACCGGCACAAATATTTCACCTGCGGCTTCCTTGGCAGCCCTTGTTATTTTTACTTTTCCGTTATTGTAAATACGGTGCGTGTTCTCGATCACCACGATAGCATCATCCACGATAATACCAAGGCCGAACAATAGCGCGAACAGTACAATAAAGTTGAGCGTTACATGCGTGCCCACGATGCCATCCGCGACTGGTAGGAATAGGAACGAAACGAATACGCTTAGCGGCACACTCAATGCCACGAAGAACGCATTGGTAACACCCATAAAGAACATCAGCACCAGCAATACCAGTATGAAGCCGATGATAATGGTATTTACAAGGTCATCGAAGGATGTTTTTGTTTGAACGCTCTGATCACCGGTGATCACTACTTTCAGGCTGGGAGGCAGTTCCTGTTTGGCCCTCATATCGGCCACGATGCCTTTGATCTTGTCGGCAGCTTCGATCAGGTTCTCACCGCTTCGCTTGATAATATTGAGTGTAACCACATTCTGGCCATCGAGGCGTGCGTAGCTTTCTGTTTCTTTAACGGTATCCACGATCTGGGCTACATCACGCAAATAAATGGGAGCTGCCTGCAGGTTTTTTACAACAATGTTCTGCATATCGAGTGCAGAAACAAATTGTCCTTTCACACGGATCGTCCGCTTCATTTCACCCACTTCCACGAGGCCGCCGCTGATATCCCTGTTCTCGTAGTTGATGGCATTGGCAATATCAGTGAAAGAAAGTTTTGCCGCCTGCATCTTATAGGGGTCAACATTTATCTGTATCTCACGCTCGGGTGCACCTACAATATCGGCTCGGTTGATCTCTGTGAGTTCTTCAAACCTGTCCTGCATTTTATCGGCATACTTTTTCAATGTCATGCCGTCATAGTTACCGCTCACATTCACATACATGATCGGCATTTCACTGAAGTCGAATTCCTGCACGTTGGGTTGCTGGGTAAGATCGGTAGGCAGGTCGGTCTGTGCCTTGTCGATAGCGTCTTTCACCTTTGTCTTTGCCACATCGGTCTTCACATCGGTATCAAACTCCACGATAATAAGTGAATAATCCTGCTGAGAGGTGGATGTGATCTTGTTTACCTTGGCGCCGCTGATGCCCTTCAGCTGTTTTTCAATGGGCCTGGTTACCAGGTTCTCCATATCCTTGGGCGATGTACCAAAGTATACAGTGGTTACACTGATCGTAGGTACAACAATATCGGGGAACTGCTCTTTCGGCAGCGTGTTGAATTTGGTCAGACCATACAGCGATATCAGTATCGTGATGATATAGACGGCCGTACGGTTATTCACAGCCCAACTGGTGGGTTTGAACTGTTTGAATTTTTTAGATATGCCTTCTATGAATGGGTGCATATAATATGTTTTTGTAGTCAGCTATGGAATGCGAAACCAAAAGTCAAAATGAGATAACTGCAAAGGAGATGCATATCATCATTGCATTTTGACTTTTGATCTTCTATGATTTTCTCAGCGCCTGTCCGTCATAAATATTCTGGAATCCATCTGTGATCAGCTCATCACCTGCACTCAGTCCGCTCCTGATCTCGATCAACTGGCCGTAGAGTTCGCCCACAGTCACCTGTTTTTTCCTGGCCACCAGTTTGCTGCCTTCTTTTACGGCAACAAATACGAATTTGCCTTTTTCATCGGTGCCTACTGTATTTACCGGTATGGCAATGGCATTGGCGGCGGAATAGTCAAGTATCCTCACCTGTGCAATCTGGTTGGGACGTATACCGTTTTCGTTGGGAAGCTTGGCTTCTGCACGGAAAGAACGGTTGTTCGGGTCGATCACCTGGCCGGAGAGGGTTACAGGTACAGAGAAAGTTTTATTGATATCGGGCAGTGTAACCACCATCTGTGATCCTGTATGCACCTTGCCGCTGTAATTCTCGGGTATATCGGTAATCACTTTCAGGTTGCTGGTATTCACAATCTTGATCTGGGGCGATGTGCCTACCGCTCCGCTGAAGATCTCACCCACACGCACATTTACTTCATCAGCCACACCATCCACATCGCTGTATACATTGTACCCGCTCAGTTGTTCTTCCTGCACTTTAATGCTTTCGTTGGCGGCTGCCAATTGCTTTTCGAGTGTTTCCACATTGGTGCGTGCGGTTACGAGTTCCACTTCGGTGCCAATACCCTGCTTCCACAGGTTATTGCGCCTGTTATAGAGGTCTTTCGCAAGCGACAATTGTGTTTTAATGGTTTCTGTATTCTGCCTGGCGGCTGCTACCTGTTGTTTAATGATAGCGTCATCAAGTTTCAGCAGCAACTGGCCTTTACGCACATGATCACCACGTTTTACATACATCGCTTTCACCTGCGCGGGACCCATGCGGGGAGTTATATAGGAAATATTGTCTGATTCCACGCGACCCTGCAGGTCAATATAATGAGAGAAGGGCTGGATGGTGATGGCCGTGGTACTTACCAGTTTGGCCAGTTCATTGCTGGCCGCAGAGGTATCCATTTTAGCTATCTCCATTTCAAGCGCCTTGATCTTGTCTGCAGCAGTGGACTGTTCTTTTTTCAGTTTTTCCAGTTCAGCTTTTTTGCCTGCGAGCGAGTTGGTATCGGTTTTACCGCCACCGCAGGAGGCAACCGTTACTGCCGTTGCTACCAGGATCACCTGTACTATCTTTTGCATATACTGATTTTTATTTGAGTTTTGGTTTTATTAAAGTTTGCCTGTCGCTTTCAGGTAATCCACCCTTGCGATGATGGCGCTATACAATGCATTGATGTAATTGGTCTGCGCAGTAACCAGGTCGGTCTGGGCGGCATTGATCTCTGTGTTGGAACCTGTGCCCACCTCAAACTTTTTCTTGGTCTGGTTATATACATTTTCAGCCAGCTGCATATTTCTTTTCTGGAAATCCATAGTGGCCAGCGCGCTGTTGAAGTTGATCCTCGCTGTTTCCACTTCATTGTCTATCGACTGACGCAGGCCGGCCAGCTGGTTATCTGTCTGCTGCATTTCGAGCCTGGCTTTCTTAATGCGTGCATCTTTGGCAAACCCGTCAAAGATGGGAACGGAAAGATTCAGTCCTATATAGGATGTAGTGAACCAGTTGCCACCTTTGAAGAACGAAAAATCATTGCGCTGCGCGTTTTTACTGTAGGATGCAGTGAACGAAAGCGAAGGAAGATATGACAGCTTATAACGCCTGATGTTGAATTCATTCAGCTTTCTTCCCAGCAGCAGGTATTGGTAATCCTTCCTGTCGTTATATACATAAGCAGTATCGGAAAGGATATTGGCCTTTACCTGGTCATCGGTGATCTTGTCTGTCAGGATCAGGGTATCTTTTATAGGCATACCCATCAGTGTTTTCAAACCAAGATAACCGGCTTCTATGCTGTTGAGCGCCTTTGTTTTTTCAGTCTGCAGGTTGGCCAGCTGTACAGATACTTTGTCTATATCCAGCTTCTCCGCAAAACCGTTCTTGTACAGTTCATTGGCATCATGCTGCAGCTTGGTAAGCCTTGCGATGTTGGCATCGAGCAATTCGATCTGCGTTTTGCTTACTGCCAGCTGGTAATAGATCTTGTAGATATTTGTCTTGATCATTTCTTCGGTCACCTCTACATTCTTCTGCTGGAATTCCAGTGAAGTGGATCTTGCCTGCAGGCCGATGAATACCTGGCCATCGAACAGCAGCTGGTTCAGGTTTACGCCTGCATTGGCATTGTACTTGGTGCCGAACTGAACGGGTATATACGTTCCGGCCGGTTGCCCGAATATTTCGCCGGGGATCAGCGAAGTAGGTATTTTCAGGTAATCGGTAACTCCCACAGTGCCCGATACCTGCGGCAATGCGGCAGAGGTAATGTCCCTGTTGGTTTGTTTCTGGATCTGGAGGTTTAATAATGCATTTTTTACCTGTACATTATTTTTCCCCGCATACTCCACCGCCTGTTGTACCGAGAATTCGTGCCGGGTAACCGAGTCGCCCTGTGCCTGTGCGGCAAACACGGCGAGCAGCCAGCCGCACATCATGATGATACTTTTCATTGGTCTGTTGCTCATAAGGTCTGTGGTTTTTGTCTTTGTAGCTTATATTTCTGAATCAGTTTTTGTCCTTTATGTGTGGCAAGCCCCCACAAAAAATTATCCGTGATCTCCTTGATCACTACCCCGGGATTATGTCTTCCTGAATGGAATACCTCGGGATTCAATGCCAGGAAAACAGAGGCCAGGCGAAAACGGCTGAGGATATCCACCTGGATATCTTCACGATACAGGCCTTCGCTGATGCCGGCTTCGAGGTTTTCCTTTACCATGGTATACAGGAACTTTTCCTTGTAATCATTGTATTTTTTAAATGCCTTCGGATGGTATTTCTCCATATCGAAGATTAGAGCGGGATTCATACGGCTGAAGATATCCAGCACCATATCCATGGCCATGAATATCTCATGTACGGGGTTCTCACTCTTATGCCGGTGCGCCTTACACATTTTCTCGCTGCTGCTAAGTTCAATATCGATCACGTCTTCTACCAGGGTATCCTTATCGGTATAGAACTGGTAGATCGTTTTTTTGCTGATACCCAACTGGTTGGCCACCTCATCCATGCTAACGCTGCGTATGCCGTACCGCATAAACAGCTCATGGGCCTTGCTGACAATTCGTTCCTGTGGTTCCATAATCATAAAAGAAGGACGCAAAACTATGGAAACTTATTTTGAGGTTAGAGTTTCCCGCAATATTTTTTTATGATTTTTGTGTTGAACGGTAACCGCGCTGCGGTTAACCTGCCGCGCCGCTTCAAAACTGCTTCACTACCGAATGCCGGATTCTTATTTACTTTACAGTAAGAAAGAAACCATGCCTGCACACCCAAATCATACGGCCCGTTTTTATTTAAGAAGGCTGTTACAGTTATTTTTCCAGGGACTGGTAGTACTGGCGCCTATCGGTATTACATTATGGGTAGTAATTGGTCTATTCAAATTTGTAGACAATATACTACCCAACATCATTGACTCGGTTGCTCCCGGCCTGTTGTCAAAGAACGCCAATGGCAATATCACCAAAATACCCGGCCTCGGGTTTATCGTGGTGGTCAGCCTTGTACTGATAGTCGGATGGCTCTCCTCTTTATTTTTTATTGGACGATTTGTTTCTTTTTTTGATGCCATCCTGGAGAAAACCCCGGGCATCAAATTCCTGTATTCTTCGCTGAAAGACTTTTTTGAAGCCTTTGCCGGCAATAAAAAGAAATTCGACAAGCCGGTACTGGTTAATGTAGATGCGCCGGATGTGTGGCGGGTAGGCTTTATTACACAGCCCAATGCCCATGAATTCGGGATGCCGGAACATGTAACCGTTTATGTACCACATTCTTACGCAATTTCCGGTATTACATACCTCGTTCCCCGCGAAAGGATCAAACTACTCACCAATATCAGCGCAGCAGATGCTATGAAGTATACCGTATCTGGTGGCGTAACGGATGTGCATGAGTGAAGGTTGATATAGGCAGAGGCCAACCGGCTAACCGGTCTATCGACCAATTAACTTGCCAACCGCTCAATTTATCAATTAATCAATTTGGCAACCGCCCAACTTGTCAACTAATCAACTTCTCAACGTAACTTGCGTGCGCAAGCGATCGGGATGAAACTGCATAATTTTAATTCAGGCCCCTCCATATTGCCGCAACCGGTACTGGATGAAGCGGCTAAGGCCATTCACAACTTTAATGGTACGGGTCTTTCTATACTCGAGATCGGCCACCGTACGCCCTGGTTCCAGGATGTGCTGACTGAAGCCATAAGCTCCGTTAAGCAGCTCATGCAGCTGGATGATAGTTATGAAGTATTATTTCTTCATGGCGGTGCCACCACGCAGTTTATGCAGGTACCGATGAACCTGCTGGATGAAAAGGACACTGCCGCCT
>DASVLZ010000010.1:0-6807 GCA_036384615.1 Sediminibacterium sp. | reverse complement strand
GCATGTGGGGCCGCGAAATGCGCGAAAAATGGCGCCATATGACCCCCGAAGAGCGCGAAAAAATGAAGGAGGAATGGAGAGACAGGTGCAACAGGTGGAAGAACAGGGAGTAAGAAATGCCCAAAACCCTTACTTTTGCGCAATCTTTCGAGAAATGAACCCTACACTTAGCTCCAACGAATCCGTACCCTCAGGCAGAAAAAAAATCATTGTTTTAGGCAGCGGCCCCAACCGCATCGGGCAGGGGATCGAGTTCGATTATTGCTGCGTTCATGGTCTGTTGGCGATAAAAGAATGTGGTTATGAGGCCATTATGGTCAATTGTAACCCCGAAACCGTATCGACCGATTTTGATATGGCCGACAAGCTCTACTTCGAGCCGGTGAACTGGGAACACCTGTGGGAGATCATTGAACTGGAGCAGCCCGAAGGTGTGATCGTGCAGCTGGGCGGACAAACCGCCCTCAAACTGGCCAGGCGCCTGCATGCGAAAGGCATTAAGATCATAGGTACTTCTTTCGACAATATGGATATTGCCGAAGACCGCGGCCGCTTCTCCGACCTGCTGAAAGACCTGAACATACCCTATCCCCAATACGGAACCGCTTTTTCTGCGGAAGAAGCTATCGATGTGGCAAATACCGTGGGCTATCCCGTACTGGTAAGACCCAGCTATGTATTGGGCGGCCAGCGCATGCGGATCGTGATCAATGATGAAGAAGTGGAAAAAGCGGTGGTAAGCCTGCTCAAACACCTGCCCGGCAACAAAATACTGATCGATCATTTCCTCGACCGCTGCCAGGAAGCAGAAGTGGATGCCATCTTCGACGGTGAGAACTTCCACATCATGGGCGTAATGGAACATATTGAACCCGCAGGTATACACAGTGGCGACAGCAATGCCGTACTTCCTGCATTCAACCTGTCGCCACTCGTGGTGGAGACCATGGAATACTATTCTGAAAAGATAGCCCGCGCACTGGATATACGGGGACTGATCAACATACAATTCGCCATCAAAGATGGTAAGGTATATGTGATCGAAGCCAACCCCCGCGCCTCACGTACCACTCCGTTCATTGCCAAGGCTTACCAGATACCTTATCTCAACATCGCCACCAAGGTGATGCTCGGCGCTAAAAAGCTGACCGATTTCAGTATAGAGAAAAGGCTGGAAGGGTATGCTATCAAGGAACCTGTATTCAGTTTTGAAAAATTCCCCGGCGTAAATAAAGAACTCGGCCCCGAGATGAAGAGCACCGGCGAAGCCATCCGTTTCATCAAAGACCTGCGAGACCCCTACTTCCGTACTTTGTATAAGGAGCGGAGTATGAACCTGAGCAAATAGGATTGTGCATAAGCTGTTAGCTATTCGCTTTTCCTGTATAACATCTTACATTCGGTGTTATGAATAGAGGGTTAACCGCGCTCGTTTTGCTGATGCTGCTCAGCCTGTCATCCTGTTATGTGGGAAGGGCATACCGTTTCCGGAATTTCTATTTAAAGGATATCAATAAGCTGGCATCTGTTGATCTTAACGCATCAGCAGAGCCTTTTTATTTTAAGCAGGGCAATCTCTCATCCTCACTGACCAGTTTTCTCGATACCAACCTGGCCAATTCCTATACCTATGCTTTCCTGGTGATCAGAAATGACAGTATCCTGTATGAAAAGTATTTTGATGCCTTGACAGACAAGACCCTGATGCCGTCATTCTCTGTGTCAAAATCATTCGTGGCCACGCTGGCAGAAATGGCACATGAGGAGGGAAAGATCGGCAGCTTCGGGCAGCCCATTACAGACTACCTGCCGTTCCTGCTGAAAAATGATAAGGCTTTCGCCAATATTACCATACAGCATCTGCTCGATATGCGGAGCGGGATCAAAAGCAGCGAAAACTATGGGAACCCGTTTTCCGATGTTCTCAAACTCGGCTTCACGAAAAACATGATGGGCAAGATCAGGCGGCTGAAGATCGAAAAAGCTCCCGGCGAACAGGAATACAAAAGCGTGAACACACAACTGCTGGCACTGATCATTGAAAAAGCCACGGGCAAAAAAATACAGGATTACCTCGTTGAAAAACTATGGCAGCCGCTCGGCATGGAAACCGCTGCCACATGGAATATCGATAGCAAACAACATAAGGTGGCCAAAGCTTTCTGCTGCATCAATGCCACGGCCAGAGATTTTGCCAAGTTGGGCAGGCTCTACCTGAACCAGGGCAACTGGAATGGCCGGCAGCTCTTATCCTCTCACTGGATACATACTACTGTGCAGGCCGATACCATGCAGAAATACGAAGGATATAAAAACCAGTGGTGGGGCGGTAACAGGAACGAGTATTTCACCGATTCTTTGAGGGCTGCGGATTTTACTTATAAGAATGATGCGAAAATGTTCTCGTATACTCCAAAGAACAGTACTCAAAAATATTATGGCGTTGCCCTCAGCAACAGCCCCTATTATGCAGAAGGTATATTAGGCCAGTTTATTTTCGTAAACCCCGCAAACCATGTGGTTATTGTGCGGCTTGGCCATTACTGGAAGAACAAATCTTTCGGCATAGAAAATTTTCTTCACCGGGTAGCCAGGTCGCTATAATCTCCTGCGGATTTTCTCTCCGTGAAAAAAAGAGATACAGTGCGTAGTAACACCTAACAGCCGCTTCCGTATGCATACTATGTTTACAGTATGCACAGGTACGGCATATATTCCTGGAAACGGCTTCCTTTCCTGAGGTTACTGGCGCCATTGTGTGCAGGTATCCTTGTGCAACGGTATTGTGCTGTACCGCCCGCCTGTTTTATTTCCGGCATTATTATAGCAATCATTGCACTGGCTGTTTTCTTTTTTCACAGGTTTGCACTTCCCTATCATTGGCGTTGGGTGAATGGCATCCTGGTTGGTGTATTATTCATGTGCGCAGGCGGCATACTCATGTACACCGCCGATACCAGGAATGATAGCCGCTGGATCGGGCATCATCTCAACGGAGCAACTTATATCCTCGCGGGCGTACAGGAACCATTAACAGAAAAACCGCGTTCTTATAAAACGACAGCAAAGGCTGAAGCAGTCTGGCGCAATGGTAAATGGATATCTGTTAATGGCAACATTATCCTGTATATCAGCAAAACCCATGCAGATGGCCTGACGTATGGGAGGCAGGTACTGATCCGGAAGCAGTTGCAACCTGTTACCAACAGGGGTAGCCCCGGCGGTTTTGATTACAGGCAATATTGTGCATCGCAGGGTATCCATTACCAGGTATTCCTGGGTGCGGCGGATTATCGTCTTACCGGCAGGTATTCGGGAAATGCTTTTACCGGGTGGCTGTTGCAGGCGAGGGAGTGGGTATTGCGCATACTGACACAATCTATCCCCGGCAAAAAAGAAGCAGGTGTAGCCGAGGCATTGCTGATCGGATACAGGAATGATCTTGACCAGGACCTGGTGCAGGCATACAGCCATACCGGCGTGGTACATATCATTGCCATCAGCGGTCTTCATCTCGGCATGATCTACGGGTTGATGCTGGCCCTGCTGAAACCTTTCAGGAAAAAAAAATGGATCCGCTGGACAAAACCCATCCTCATTATTACAGTGCTCTGGACTTTCTGCCTGCTCACCGGTGCCGCAGCATCCATTCTCAGGTCGGCAGTTATGTTCACTTTTATCATAGCGGGCGAAAGCCTGGGCAGGAGAACACAGGTATACAATACCCTTGCAGCTTCGGCATTCTGCCTGCTGGCATACCATCCCTGGTTTTTATGGGATGCCGGGTTCCAGTTATCCTATGCAGCCGTGCTTGGCATACTGCTGTTCATGAAACCCCTGTACCGGCTTATCTACTGCCCCAACAAACTTCTGAATGGTATCTGGCAATTGAATGCCATTACATTGTCTGCACAGGTGTTTACCCTGCCGCTGGTGCTATATTATTTTCACCAGTTCCCCAACCTGTTCCTGTTCACCAATTTTATTGCAGTGCCTTTATCGGGTATCATTCTTTACGGGGAGTTGTTGTTACCGATAGCACAATGCCTTCCTGCCGCAGGAGCGTATACCGGCAAAGCCGTTTCCTTTTGCATTCAACTGATGAACGGCCTGATCGAGCGTACAGACAGGCTGCCTTTTTCCGTTACAGCGCATATCGATATCTCCCTGCCGGCAACATGCATGTTGTATTTGTGTATCATTTTTATGGCAGCCTGGCTATTCCTGAAAAGGCCTTTCTATGCAGTATTGTCGATGGCTGCGCTGACAGCAGCCATCATTGTGGAAAATCCGATACTGGAAAAAAGAGGCAGACAGCCTACATTTGCGCCACCATTCAGTACCCGAACAGGGCGCTTTCCGAATGGATCTCTAACGCCGGCCGCACCGAAAACCCACCACCATGCAAAAGAAAATGCAATCAGCGCTGATCTCCGTTTTTTATAAAGATGGCCTGGAACCCATCGCCAGGAAATTACAGGAACTCGGCATCACCATCTATTCCACCGGTGGCACACAGAAATTCCTGGAAGACCTGGGAGTGAGCTGCGTACCCGTGGAAAGCCTCACCACCTACCCGTCCATCCTGGGCGGGCGGGTAAAGACATTGCACCCGGCTGTATTCGGCGGCATCCTCGGCAGGCGTTATGAAGAACAGGACCTGCAGGAAATGAAAGAGTACCATATCCCCGAAATAGACCTCGTGATCGTGGACCTCTACCCTTTTGAAGAAACCCTGCGCAATACTTCCGAAGAAAAAGCCATTATTGAAAAGATCGATATCGGCGGCCCTTCCATGATACGTGCGGCTGCCAAAAATTTCCGCGACATCACAGTGATCGCTGCGAAAGATGATTATGCCGGATTGGAGAAACTGCTGACTGAACAAAAAGGAGAAACCACGCTGGAGCAGAGAAAAGCCTATGCGGCCAAAGCATTTGAAGTGGTGATGCGGTATGATATCGCAATCAGCGACTATTTCAACCCCGGCACACAACGTACGCTGCGCTATGGTGAAAACCCGCACCAGCGGGCGGTATTCAAAGGCAACCTGGATGAACTGTTCACACAGTTGAACGGCAAGGAACTTTCTTATAACAACCTGGTGGATGTGGATGCAGCCGTACAGCTGATCAACGAATTCCGCTCTGCGCGTGATGCGCAGGATATGGTGTTTGCCATTATCAAACACACGAATGTATGCGGTATAGCAGCCAGGCTTACCGTAAAGGAAGCATGGGATGCCGCACTGGCAGGAGACCCTGAAAGCGCATTCGGGGGCGTGATCGTATGCAATGGAGCAATAGACAAGGCCACTGCCGATGCCATCAACGAAATATTTTTCGAAGTGCTGATCGCGCCTTCATTCCACGAAGATGCTTTACAGACACTCAAAAGCAAGAAGAACCGCATACTGCTGCAACTGCACGACCATAGCGGCGCACTGAAAGCGCCTTCCCGTGCCATCCTCAATGGCACACTGGAGCAGGACAGCGATATCGGAAATTTTGAAAAATGGGAAGAAGCAGGGGGCCGCGAAACCTCTGCGCTGGAAAAAGAGGAGCTCGTATTCGCCAACCTGGTATGCAAACATTTAAAAAGCAATGCCATCGCCCTTGTGAAGAACAGGCAGCTGGTAGGCAAAGGCTGCGGCCAGACCAGCCGCATCGATTCCCTGCGCCAGGCCATCGAAAAAGCAAAGCAATTCAACTTCGACCTGAAAGGAGCTGTACTGGCATCAGATGCATTCTTTCCCTTTAACGACTGTGTGCAGATAGCACATGCCGCGGGTATAGAAGCTTTCATCCAGCCCGGCGGCTCTGTGCGTGATAAAGACAGCATCGAATACTGTGTGTCCCATAAACTCGCTATGGTCATGACCGGTATGCGGCATTTCAAACATTGAGCATCTGTTCAGGAATGATATATAAAAAAGCACTGTTGCAACAGTGCTTTTTTATTGAGAAAAATTGGCTGCCAGGAAATCCGCGTACATCTCTCTCCACTGAATCCATTCCGGCTGTTCTGTAAGAAAATGGTTATGGAAAAGCGTTACCAGCTGTCCACCCACCTGTTTCACCACATCATGAAAATGCTGTAACTCTTCCCGCGCCTGCGCGGCGGAATATCCCTGCTCAAAGAAGGAAGCGGCTTCCATAAAACAGAAAGGATGGATCACCAGTCCTGTTTTTTTCCCCCTTTCCAGATCATACCAGCGATACGGCAAAGCATACGAGGCGCGGAAACCATTCACCGAACCATAGGCCATGGAATGATCATCGGTAATACCCGCATCTGTAAGCCGCCTGTATGTATGCGGCAAAGTGAAACGGAGATAATGCTGGCGCGAAATAAATATCGAATGCTGGATGATCTCTTCCAGTGTATCCTTTTCTTCCCGCAGCAACGCTTGTTCAGTTCCGCTCTGCCAGGAAGGATGCAATCCTGTTATATATTTTTCCGCTAACCGCCTGTACAGCGCCTGCAGGTGCTTTGAATCGGCAGGAAGATTTTTATCGTATTCACCTCGTTTCAGCAGGGTAAGAAAAAAATAGACGGGCTGCAGCCGGTATGTTGTGTGCAATGTATCCAGCCAGGCAAATACATCAAACGGATCTTTTGCCCTGCCGCTGTATACATTGCCCCGCTCTAACACATCGGCCAGTTTACCCTGTGCCATATCCCTGAAAAAGCCGAGTACATTCTTCCATACAGGCTGGCCGAGGTAACGGTAAGCAATATCCACATCGTAAGTAGGCAGGTAGCTGAATTTCCTGGCAGGCGGCGTCCATGCAGGATACGTTTCCT
>DASVLZ010000009.1:0-6326 GCA_036384615.1 Sediminibacterium sp. | reverse complement strand
TGATCCTGTTATTTATTTCCCCAACCCCGCCACTGCCAGGTTCCTGTATATACGCATCAGCAGCAGGATTCCTGTACAGCAGGCATTGGCCGGCATGCGGGGCATCTTCAAAAAATACAATCCCGCTTACCCGTTTGAATACAGTTTTGTAGACGATCAGTTCAATGACCAGTTCAAGGGCGAGGCGCTGATCGGGCAGATCTCAAAAGTATTTGCGGTACTCGCTGTTGTGATCTCCTGTCTCGGGCTCTTTGGCCTGGCCGCTTATATGGCGGAACGCAGAACAAAGGAGATCGGCATCCGCAAAGTGTTGGGAGCAAGCGTTACAGGGATCATGGCATTGTTATCAAAAGAGTTCCTGTACCTCGTAGTTATTTCCATATTGCTGGCTTACCCGCTGGCATGGCTTATCATGAGTAAATGGCTGCAGGGATATGCTTACCGCATACACATGAGCTGGTGGATATTCGGGATTGCAGGAGCCGGGGCACTGGTGATAGCGCTGGTAACGGTAAGTTCACAATCCGTGAAAGCCGCGCTGACCAACCCGGTAAAAAGCCTGAGAACAGAATAATGCACATAGAGTAGTATAGTTTAAAAACACGAAACGTATGATCACTAACTACCTGAAAACAGCCTGGAGAAGTCTGATGAAGAACAAGACATTCTCACTGATCAACATATTCGGGTTATCGATAGGGCTTGCCTGTTGCCTGCTGATATCCCTTTACCTGGCTTATGAACTCGGATATGACAAGTACCATCCCGATGCGGACAGGATCTACCAGGTGGGTACCGTATTCGTAAGAGAGGGCAAAGAATCTTCCAGGCCCAATACCCCGGGGAATATGGGCAAATACATGCAGCAGGAATTCCCGGAAATAGAAGAGACCGTAAAATTACTGGGATTATTCGGAGAGGATAAAACATTGCTTCGTTACCAGGGCAACAATGCATCTCCTGTATCATTCTATGAGAATAAGGGATACCTGGCAGATCCCGGCTTCTTCCGTTTCTTCCAGTACCATTTTACGGAAGGCGATCCCAACTCTGCGCTTAACCTGCCCAACACGGTTGTATTGAGTGATCAGACCGCTGCAAAACTTTTCGGCGGACAGCCCGCACTGAATAAAGTGATCCATGTGAGCAGCAGCACCAACGGTGAATCTGATGTAACCGTAACAGGCGTTTTCAGATCGGATACAAGACCCACGCATATCAACGGGCAATTCTTCCTGGCTTACAGGGGTGGTGAGATGGAACGGTATGTGAACAGGCAGCCGGGACTTGCCTACAATAATATGTTCTTCACCTACCTGAAATTAAAAAAAGGTACAGATGCTGCGCAGCTGCAAAGCAAGTTCCCTGCCTTTCTCAATAAGTATGCAGGCGATGACCTGAAAGCGGCAGGTTTTTCCAAAAAACAATTCCTCGTGGCTTTGCCCGATATCCATCTCCGGTCGGGCATGGAAGAAAATGTAACTGCTTCGGGAAGCATTACCTACCTGTATATTCTCGGGTCAGTGGCCCTATTTTCCCTGCTGATCGCCTGCATCAATTTCATGAACCTGTCTACAGCGCGCTCTGCGCGCAGGGCTGCGGAAGTAGGCATCAGGAAAGTACTGGGGGCCAACAGGAGTTCGCTCGTTAAACAATTCCTCGGCGAATCACTGATGATGAGCCTGATTGCACTGCTTATTGCATTTGCGCTGGCATTGCTATGCCTGCCTGCTTTTGCCGCGGCCTGCGGAAAGCCGCTGGTATTTTCTTTCTCACAGCACGGATGGATATTGGCGGCATTTGTGGTGCTGGCCCTGCTCACAGGTCTTGTTGCAGGACTATACCCTGCTTTTTATCTCTCATCATTCAAACCCATACGCATATTAAAATCAAAGTTCTCCGGTTCCCTTGCAACCGTATCGGTACGCAAAGCACTGGTGGTATTTCAATTCGTGATCTCTTCCATACTGATCATTTCCTCCGTGGTGATCGCCAAACAGATGCGGTTCCTGCGCTCGCAGGACCTCGGCTTTCAGAAAGAGCAACAGCTTGTACTTCCATTGAGAAGCCAAACGGCCAAACAGGCATACACACCGCTGAAAACAGCGCTGGCGCAGTTAAGCAGCGTAAGTGCCATTGGCGCTTCCATGTACTACCCGGGCATATTCAACCCGAGTGATACCCGTTTGTACAGGCCCGGGCAAACCATTGATAACTCCGTATCGTTAAAGGTGAATGCCGTTGACGAAAATTTTATACAAACGCTGGATATCAAACCTGTGGCGGGCAGGCTGTTCTCGAAGGATTTTCCGGGAGATACCGCCAGGGCCATCATCATTAATGAAGAGGCGGTAAAAAAACTCGGTTTTGCTTCATCGCAGGATGCAGTGGGCAAGCAGGTGTATTTTGGCAAAGGCGGCGCAGACAATTCCGCAGATATCGTAGGCGTGGTAAAAGATTTTCATTATGAAGACCTGCACCTCGCCATTATGCCCTTTTCTTTTACGCTCAGCAACAGCCACAACTACAATTACCTGGTGGTGCATGGCAATAAACAGGATCTCCGCACATTGCTGTCGCAGGTAGAAAATGCCTGGCATACCCTTATACCGAATGAACCGCTGGAATACCAGTTCATGGACGAGCAGTTCCAGAAAAATTATGAAGCGCAGGATAAGCTGGCATGGATGGTAGGCTTCTTTACGGTAATAGCCATACTCATCTCCTGCCTCGGCCTCTTTGGCCTGGCCACCTTCAGCGCGGAGCAGCGCACAAAAGAGATCGGGATCCGCAAAGTGCTGGGGGCAAGTGTTAGCAATATCATACTGCTGATATCAAAAGATTTTATCCAGCCCGTACTGATCGCTATCGTGATCGCATCACCTGCGGCATGGTGGATCATGCATACATGGCTGCAGGATTTTGCGTACCGCACAGGAATCGGGTGGACGGTATTTCTCTTATCCGGCCTGCTGGCCTGCCTTGTGGCATTTATTACCATCAGCAGCCAGTCTTTGCGTGCAGCAGTATCCAACCCCGTTAACAGTCTGCGAACAGAATAAATAACATATTAACTTATCAACTATTCCTTATGTTACGCCACTACCTGAAAATAGCCTCCCGCAATCTCTGGAAAAACAAGGTCTTTACGCTGATCAATATTACCGGGCTAACCGTAGGCCTTGCCTGCTGCATCATGATCGGCCTGTTCATTGCCGATGAATTGAGTTTTGACAGGTTCCATACGAATAAAGACAATATTGTGCGCGCCACCATGGAGTATAACTATACCGGGGGCGAAGTGAAGACTGCGGCCGTTACAGGAAACCGCGCAGGCCCCCGGCTGAAAGCCACTTTTCCCTGGGTGAAGGATTATGTGCGCACGATGAAGGCGGAACAGAATATTGCTTACGGCGAAAAACAGTTTTCTGAAAAGAATGTATTGTATGCCGATAGCTCCTTCTTTTCCGTATTCAGTTTTCCCATCATCACGGGCGATGCCAATACAGCCCTGAACGGCAATGACCGCATAGTGATCACGGCATCTGCCGCCAGGAAATATTTTGGGGATGAAAACCCTGTGGGAAAGATCATCAGGATCGGTAACCTGAAAGATTATACGGTAAGCGCAGTAGCCAAAGACGCTCCGTCCAACTCGCAGATACAATTTGATTTCGTGATCAATTTCATGGCGCTGAATGCTTCCCAGACAGAACAATGGTGGACAGCCAACTACATCACCTGGTTCCTCCTGCGCGACAACACATCTATTCCCGATATAGAAAAGCAGGTGAGCGCGTATATGGCTACCCCGCAGGTACGAAAAGAGGCAAGGCTGGAGGGCAACCGTTTCCTGAGGTATCATTTTGAACCCATCACCAGCATACACCTGCATTCCGCACTCGATGGCTTCGAGCCCAATGGCAATATCAGTTATATATATATTCTCGCGGTAATTGCATTACTGATACTGATCATAGCCTGTGTGAATTATACCAATCTTGCCATTGCACAATCAGCCAGCCGCAGCGGTGAGATCGGCATCCGCAAAGTACTCGGGGCTTTGCGAAAACAATTGTTCATGCAGTTCATCGGCGAATCTGCCATGGTCACTTTCTTCTCCCTCATCATAGCTGTACTGGTCTGCACACAACTGATCGGCACCATGAATACCATTACCGGCAAGCACATACTGCCTGGCAGTTTACTGCATCCCACAACATTACTGATCCTCGCAGCCACCGGCATTGTATTGAGCCTGCTGGCCGGCATATACCCTGCCCTGGTATTATCGGGGTCTGTGATCACTTCTATCCTGAAAAAAGGTACGGGCGGCCTCCTGCCCTCGGGAGCGGGTCTTCGTAAATCGCTGATCGTAGTACAGTTCATCATTTCCGTATTCCTGATCAGCACCACGGTGATCATACAGGAACAGATGCGTTATATACGTAATAAGGAACTGGGATTTGATAAAGACCATGTGCTGATCATGCCCATTAATTACCAGCAGAGAGCCAGCTACGATGCCCTGAAGGAAGCACTCAAACTTGTGCCCGGCGTAAGCAATGTGAGCGGTGCCTATGACCTGCCTACTTCCATCAAATGGAGTGATGGCATTACTGTAGACAATGCTTCCGGCGCCAAGGAACTTCCTGTAAAAGCCATTCCTGTTGACCAGGATTTCATCGGCACCATGAATATGCAGCTGGCGGCGGGAAGCGATTTTTCCCGTTCAGACCTGGCATTGATGGATACATCCGACAACAGGAAAAATTTTCACTACACCTACATGCTGAATGAAACTGCCGCGAGGAGCCTGGGCTGGACGCCGGCCGAAGCTGTTGGCAAGATCATACATGGCAATTCCGATGGCACGGTAAAAGCCGTGGTAAAAGATTTTCATTTCGCATCCATGCATGAAGAGATCGGGCCGCTCGTGGTCTTTATGGACAAAAGTTATGTGCGGAATATACTGGTACGTTTTCATACCTCGGATATTCCCGGCCTCGTGAGCCGTGTAGAGTCCCTGTGGAAAGAACGTATGGCCGGCAGCCCGTTCAACTACCATTTCATGGATGATGATTTCAACAACATGTATAAAACAGAGCAGCGTACAGCCGCTATATTCTCCGTATCTGCATCGCTGGCTATCTTCCTTGCCTGCCTGGGATTGTTTGGCCTGGCAGCATTTACCACCCTGCAGCGAACAAAAGAGATAGGTATCCGCAAAGTATTGGGAGCAGGTGTGCTGGATATCGTATCGCTGATATCAAAAGATTTCCTGGTACTGATAGGTTATGCCCTGCTGATAGCTATTCCCCTGGCCTGGCTGGCTTCGGCCAAATGGCTGCAGGATTTTGCTTACCGTGTACACCCCGGCGCCGCAATATTTATATTGGCAGGCGCAGGCGTAACATTGCTGGCACTGGCTACCGTAAGCATACATGCTATCCGAACTGCTATGATCAACCCGGTAAAAAGCCTCAGGTCGGAATAAAGCAGGTGTACGAAAACGGACAGTGCTTGTTCGCAAATGAAACAGAATTTTATTATAAAAAATACAACATACTGATTAACAATATATATCCAGGGATGGCATAGGGTTTGACCTCTCCCATCCGTTAAAAAAACAGGGATGATAGCACTCCAGAAAATATATAAATGGCATAACTCCGGAAACAACAGGGTGTTTATACTGAAAGACATCAACCTTACAGTAGCGGAAGGAGAATTTATTTCCATCATGGGTCCTTCGGGTTCGGGTAAATCCACCCTGCTCAATATCATCGGCATGCTGGATGAACCTTCGGAAGGCAGTTACCATTTTATGGGAAAGGATGTATATACCCTGAAAGACAAACAACGCTCGGAACTGTACAAACAGAATATCGGTTTTGTTTTCCAGGCCTATCACCTCATCGATGAGCTGACGGTGTATGAAAACATTGAAACACCGCTGCTTTACCAGAACATCAAATCGTCCGAAAGGCAGGCCATTGTAGCAGATATGCTCGACAGGTTCCAGATCGTGGGAAAAAAAGACCTGTTCCCTTCACAGTTATCCGGCGGGCAGCAGCAACTGGTGGGCATAGCAAGGGCGCTGGTGGCAAAACCTACGCTGCTGCTGGCCGATGAACCTACCGGCAACCTGAATTCCAAACAGGGGGAAGAGATCATGGAATTGTTTAAACAGATCAATGAAGAAGACGGCGTAACCATTATACAGGTAACCCATTCAGAAAAAAATGCAGCCTACGGCAAAAAGATCATACACCTGCTGGATGGCAGGATAGAAAAATAGTTATACGCAATGAAACATATATTCA
>DASVLZ010000008.1:0-6971 GCA_036384615.1 Sediminibacterium sp. | reverse complement strand
CCATGTGTTTACCTGTGCGCCAATATCCAGCAGGAATGATACCAGTATCACAAAACCGAAGCCTGCCATCAGTTGCTGGGTGTACACTGTGGTTTGCGTAAGGAATCCCGGCCCTATCGAAGAATTGGCCATCAGGAATGCCGCGCCAAGGCCCACTCCACTGAACAAGGGTAATCTATTTTTTGCCGATGCCAATAGAATGTTGTTGAAGTGTGCGGTAAATATGTTTTGCAAATGATACGGCATGTGCCCCATCGCCATGAATACAGATGGTATCGGCAATAACAGGCACTTCTTTTCCTTCTATGCTGGTTACAGTATGCTGCTGCACCATCTGTAATGCCTGTGCTACTGCAGCCTCCGTGGTTTCTGCCAGTGCACCTGCCTGCCCGCGCGGGGTAAGGCTGCCATCGTTCTGGTAAGTACGGTCTGCAAATACTTCGTTGGCAACCGTCAATCCCATGCTTTGCGCCTCGGTTACAGAATGGCTTCCGCTGAGGCCGAACAGCACCAGGCCGGGATCAATATCTTTCACAGCCCTGGCAATGGTCCGGGCTATAGATGCATTCCCGGCCGACATATTATACAATGCTCCATGCGGTTTTACATGTGTCAATACAGTGCCACAGGTTGCGGCAGTTCTTTGCAGCAGGTATACCTGTTCGGTTACGAGATCGTATACTGCCTGCGGGGGTAACTGCATTTCTGTGCGTCCGAAATTAGCTTTGTCTGCAAAGCCGGGATGTGCCCCTATGGCTACATCCGCAGCTATGGCGAGTTCGCAGGTTCGGAGCATGGTATCTGCATCGCCGGCATGGTATCCGCAGGCAATATTGACGCTGCTGATAAAAGGCATCAGCAGGTAGTCATTGCCCGCACCTTCACCCATATCGCAGTTAATGTCTATCGTTAGCATACTTATTCTCCCAAGAACTCCTGTAAACGTAAGGTACAGGCATTTTGCAGTTGCCGCAAATTCAATTGCTGTTCATGAAACAGTTCTTCCGCGGTGGCAAGATCTGTTCTGTGCAGGTGCAGTTCCTGTCCCGGCTGCATCTGCGATAAGGCAGGCATATCGGCACTGATCACATGGCCTATACGCGGATAGCCGCCGGTAGTCTGGTGGTCTGCCATCAGTATGATCAGCTGCCCATCGGGTAATAACTGTATGGTGCCCCTGGTAACCGCGCTGGAAATAATAGGTTGTGCCTGTGTACATGCCAGTGCTGCTCCCTGCAGGCGATAGCCCATCCTGTCACTCCTGCGCCCGATAAGAAAAGAGATATGGTTAAGCTGGTCGCAGGATCCTTCGTTCAGCAGATGATATTCAGCGCCGGGTATAAAACGGATGGAGGGATTGTGATAACCATATTCCATATCTGCATACCAGGGTAATACACGTGTGGCAGCTTGTATGGTATGTGGTTGTTTTAACGATATGGTATCTCCTTTCTGCAAAGCACGTCCCTGTATGCCTCCCATACCTGTTTTCAGGTGAGTGCTATGGCTTCCCAGCCATTCATCGGTAACCATACCACCGCGCACCGAAAGGTATGCGCGGCTGCCGCTACGATGCTGTGTAAACCGCAATACATCCCCCCGCTTAACCAGCACTGCATGGCCCGGGGAAAAAGATATATCACCGATACCCGCACCAAAATCGCCGCCCGATACAGCGATCAGTGCGGAAGACCTGAACCGTAATTCAGGCGCGGGAAAATGCATCTCTATTACCGGCTCAGCGGGATCATTGCCGGTAAGTATATTGGAGATATGCATGGCAACGGTATCCATAGCTCCGCCGGGATTAATGCCCCAGTGCTGGTAGCCGTAGCGCCCCTGGTCCTGCACGGTATCCAGCATGCCATGCTTAATCACTTCAATGCTCATGCAGTTTCATTTGTTGGAAGGTGATCATATCTACCGGGTAAAAATTTACTTCATCGCCCGGTTGCAGGTAACAGGGTTGTGCTGCATGCGCATGGAACATATGTACAGGCGTTTGCCCGATGATCTGCCATCCGCCCGGTGATGCAAAAGGATAAATACCTGTTTGTTCGCCGGCAATACCCACGCTTCCCTCCGGCACCATGGCCCTGGGAGAAGCTTTCCTGGGTGTGGCAATACGCGCATCTACCGTGCCCATATAGGCAAAGCCCGGAAGAAAGCCCACCAGGTATACCCTGTATGTGGCTGATACATGCAACTGTATCACTTCTTCAATAGTGATGCCATGCCGCTCCGCTACATAAGCCATATCCCATGCAAGGGAAGGATCATAACAAACAGGTATGCGTAGTTTTCGCGGATGAATATCTGCATGCAACTGCTTCCTGACAATATCATGCAGCCATTCGCACAGGTATTCATACACCGTGCCTGTACCGGCTTTATTGTAAAAAAACACAGGATCGTATACCAGTGTTACTGTATGATAGGATGGGATGATATCCCTGATACCATTTACCTGTAAAGATTGCAGGTGCTGGAACAAGGCGATGACCCTGTTATTAACGGATACATCTATCCTGTTGCCAAGCTCTATGGTAACCGCATGGTCGCCGCAGGGATAGAGATGGTAGGAAATATGCATATATAGCAAGTTAGCCGACAAGAGCTGTACTCCGAAGATTTTTTGGTCATTTATCCCGCCTCCCCCTACATTCGCAATCCTGATTTTTTTGAAGCCATATTCTATGAACACATTTGCACCATCCATTGCATCGCAGTTACAAGTACGGGTATCACAGGTAGAAGCGGTACTGGCATTATTTGATGAAGGCGCTACCATTCCCTTTATTGCCCGCTACCGGAAAGATAAAACCGGTGGACTCGATGAAGTACAGATCCAGCAGGTACAGGATCTCTCAAAACAGCTGAAAGAGTTTTCGGACCGGAAGACTTTTATTGAAAAGACCATTTCGGAGCAGGGTAAAATGACGGAAGCCCTGCAGGCCGAGTTGGATAAAGCCACTACCCTTGCTGCACTGGAAGATATTTATCTACCCTATAAGCCCAAACGCCGCACCAAGGCACAGGTGGCAAGGGAAAACGGGCTGGAACCATTGGCCCTCGCCGTGCTGGCCCAGGAAGAAGCCGATGTGATGGCGGAAGCTGCCAAATATATAGGAGAGAATATTAAGACAGCGGATGAGGCATTGCAGGGCGCAAGGGATATTGTGGCGGAGATCATTAATGAAGATGCAGCCCTGCGTGCCAGGCTGCGGAAACTATTTGAAGATGAAGCCACGCTGCAAAGCAAAGTGCTAAGCGACAAAGAAACAGAAGGCATCAAGTACAAGGATTATTTTGATTTTTCCGAACCGGTTCACAAAATACCTTCTCACAGGACACTGGCCATACTACGCGGGTTCATGGAAGGTTTCCTGCGCATTTCCATTGCACCTGTTGAAGAAGATGCCATCGCTATTCTTGAAGCACCGTATATCAAGGGCATGAATGCATGGAGCGACCAGCTGCGCAAAGCAGTAAAAGATGCTTACCGCCGCCTGCTGCAACCCAGCCTGGAATCGGAGTTCAGGGCCTCTCTAAAACAGAAGGCAGACGAGGAAGCTATTCATGTATTCGCAGAGAACCTGCGGCAGTTATTATTGAGCGCACCACTGGGCAGCAAAAAAATACTGGCGATAGACCCCGGTTACCGTACCGGCTGTAAAGTGGTATGTCTTGATGAAAAAGGAGAGCTGCAGCATACGGCGATCATTTTTGTACATGAGCCCAACAGGTTATACGACAGCGAGCATACGGTCAAAGAACTTGTGAAACGTTTTGGTATACAGGTATTCGCCATAGGCGATGGTACTGCCGGGAGGGAAACGGAACAGTTTATCAAGAAGATGAACCTCGGCCTGCCGGTCTTTATGGTAAATGAAGACGGCGCTTCGGTATATTCTGCATCTGAAACCGCGCGCGAAGAATTTCCTGATGAAGATGTGACCGTGCGCGGCTCTGTAAGCATCGGCCGCAGGCTGATGGATCCCCTGGCCGAACTGGTTAAGATAGATCCGAAAAGCATTGGCGTGGGGCAATACCAGCACGATGTGAACCAGTTTCGCCTGAAAGAACGACTCGACCAGACAGTGGTCAGCTGTGTAAACAGTGTAGGTGTAAACCTCAACACTGCCAGCAAACATTTACTCGGATATGTAAGCGGTATCGGCAGCACGCTTGCAGATAATATTGTAAAATACCGGAACGAGATCGGCAGGTTCACAGACAGGAAACAACTGCTGAAAGTAGCCCGCCTCGGCGATAAGGCTTTTGAACAATGTGCAGGCTTCCTGCGCATTAAAGAAGGCAGCAACCCGCTGGATGCAAGTGCCGTGCATCCTGAAGCCTATTCCATCGTGGAAAAAATGGCCGGTGATCTCGGGGTGGGTGTGCAGGCGCTTATTGGCAATGATACCCTCATCAGGCAGGTTAAGCCCGCCGCTTATGCAACGGAGCAATTCGGGGAGCTTACCCTGAAAGATATCCTTTCCGAACTGAGCAAGCCCGGCCTTGACCCGCGCAGTGAGCTGGAGCAGTTTGAGTTTGCCAATATCTATAAAATAGAAGATGTAAAAACAGGGGATACTGTGCCGGGTATCGTTACCAACCTCACACGCTTCGGCGCTTTTGTGGATATAGGTGTAAAACAGGATGGCCTCGTACATGTGAGCGAGATCGCCAACCGCTATATCAGCGATCCTTCGGAGGCATTGAAGCTGGGGCAGAAAGTGAAAGTGAAAATACTGGAAGTGGATATCCCGCGCAAACGCATCGCACTATCCATCAAACAAACCGAAGAAGGCATGACCGCGAAACCACAGCGGCCCGCCACTCAGCCCCACAACCGTCAGCCACGCGAAAATGACCTCAGCACTTTGAGTGTTTCAGATGCCTTGATTGCGTTGAAGAAGAAGTTTGGGAAATCACTGCTGTCCGGGGGAAACCAGAACCAGTAAAAAACTGGTGCATTTAGCCGGGGATAGGACCAAACTGATTTAATGGGCTCATGTGAGCCCATTATGAGCCCATTCCATTGGCTTTAATTCATTGAAATTCAATTCTATGCGACTCATAGAAAGTGATCTGGTGCGATTCTGGTGCGTATCTGGTGCGATTTGAGCTCCTCCAGGGATGCTCCTGATAATAGCGGGGGCTATGGGAATCAGCACATTGGTTAATTCATTCAAGCGGGAAATTTTGGCAACTATATACATCTTGGGCGTAAAAAATGTAACTAATTGAGGCTGAGAGCCTTTTTTATTTTTTGCCCTTCGTTTTTGGCTTTTTTTCTGATGGCGGTTTACCGACTGAAACGCCAATAACGTCCGAGAATGAGCCTTTAATCACCAGCTTCTCATCATACTTCGTTAACTTCTTTTTAGCTGTCTTTGCCATGTTTGCAATATAGGTATTTTACCAACAGGAGCTACCCACCCGTCAATGAACAGCCCCCGATACTAATAAAATTGGACTAAAAAATTTAGACTTTAAACGTTATCCACAAACGTTATCCACAAACGGTGGGTAATAATTTGGTAAAATTACTGACTTTATTTTCGCTCATTGACGTAGGCGGTTGAATTTTTATCCCTATTTTTACGTCCATAAACGATTATCGTCATGAACGAGAAACTGATAGACATAAAAGATGATGAGCTTTTGCAGGTGTTCCGGTACAAATACGAGCACTACCAAAGTTTGGCTAATAAATACAAGAAATTTATTGATGCTATGGAAGTTGACGATAACGCCAAACCCAATGGGGCTAATGTCGTCGCAGCTAAACCGAAAGTGGAGGTAGCTACTGCCAGCAACGGTGCGAACCCTAAAAAAACATTTGAGCAAATTATCATTGACATTCTCAAAGATGGCAAACCAAGAACAACCAAAATGCTAATAGAGGATGGTGCCGCATTCGGCCTAAGATCAATCCCCGTAAAAAATGTTTCCAGCAAATTGTCCATATGTTCCAAGCAAAATGGGAAAATCAAGAATTTGAAATTTTCGCAGTTCCCCAAAGACGAAAGTTACTGGTGGGGCTTAAAAGAATGGTTTGTGGGACACAGATTTAAGGATGAATACGAAAGGCTAATACTTAGCCAAGTTCCAAATAATAAACCCCTGTTTTCTTAACCAGGGGTTTAAACAATATGGTTCGTTCCATAAAAGGGTTTGCTGCGTACCCGGCCAAAATATACCGGGCGGTTCAGAACTGGTGGTAAAAGGTCGGATTCATACCCCGAAAACTTACACGCCACTTAAACAGCAGACCAACAAAGGGGCAGTCTCGCAAGGGCTGCCTCTTTACATTATCAAAGATATTCTATTTTCTCAACTTTCTATAAAAGTGCAAATTATTTTTTCATTTTGTGCAAATAATATTTGCACTTTCAAATAATATGGCTATCTTTATGTAACAATTAAACGAGGTGAATTTCAAAAACTTACAGCAATTATTCGACACCTTTAAGGACGATGAAACCTGCAAGACGTATTTAGAGCAGCAACGGTGGAATGGTTCGCCCGAATGTCCCTTTTGCGGTTGTTCAAAGGTTTACCGGACTAACCGTGGTTTCCGTTGCGGTGACCGTTATTGCGCAAAGAAGTTCAGCGTTACCGTGGGTACTATCTATGAAAATAGCAAAATCGGACTGAGAACTTGGTTCGCGGCTGTTTATCTGTTCACTTCTTCCAAAAAGGGTTGCAGTTCCTTGCAGATCAGCCGCCAGCTTGGGGTAACACAGAAAACCGCTTGGTTTATGTTACACCGTATTCGCGAAATGCTTCGCGAAAAAGCTCCCCAAATGCTGAAAACAGAGGTTCAGATAGATGAAACCTATGTTGGTGGGAAAGAGAAGAACAAGCACCTCAGCAAACGCAAGGTTAAAGCCCCCGGCGTTGGTCGTACCGACGATAAAACACCCGTTTTCGGTATCATTGAAACAGGTGGTCAGGTTGTG
>DASVLZ010000007.1:0-7653 GCA_036384615.1 Sediminibacterium sp. | reverse complement strand
CCCGGTTTTTGCGATTGGGTGTTTGAAACTAAGGATATTATTCATGGTAAATCGCAAATTGAATCATCCAATGTCCAGGATCCTATCATTTTTTCTTTGTACCGGTATATGTATTATGCTTTGTTCCGGCAAACTGGCCAGGCATTCTGTATGGCTGGTGGTGAATAACAGCAATAATGATGGCAGGACGGTAGATATGAAGTTCAGCATATCAGCACAGAACCAGGATAAGCAGGTAACGGAAACCCAGCAAATGAACCCTGGTCTGCAACTATTGCCGGAAAAGAAACTGAAGGAGGGCGCCTATGAGATCACCATCAATACAGATGATGAGCAGGTTGCCGCTTCCCAGGTATTCACTGTTGATTCAGACCGCTGGATACTGGTCAATTATCTCCGCCAGGATTCCGCTTCCATCATAAAAACATACGGCTATATCGATACTACCCGTTTTAAGAAGGTGGATGGCAGTTATGCCACCGTATATCTTTCGATAGAGAGCCGCAAGCCCGCAGGTTTATAAGCAAGCAATCATATATCTATCCGTAAACGGGATAGCCTGGCAAGGTTATCCCGTTTTTCATTTTGCCCTGTTACGCAAATGCGATACATTCATATCAGATTTTAACCCCACCGTAACTATTCAGCCAATGAAAAAGAACACTCCAACCGACCCCTCACAAACCAACAAATCCCGGCGGTCCTTCATCCGCAATTCCGCATTAGCCGCCGCCGGTTTTTACATCGTTCCGAGAAATGTATTAGGCAGAGGCTTTGTTGCTCCCAGTGATAAACTGGTGGTTGCCGGTATAGGCGCCGGCGGCAAAGGTGAAAGCGATCTCTGGAATTTTTACCAGAGCGGCCAGGCCGAAGTCGCATTCCTCTGCGATGTGGATACCAGGCAGATCAAAAAAAGTGTAGAACGCTACCCGAAAGCCAAACTGTATAAGGACTACCGGGAAATGCTCGACAAGGAACACAAACACTTTGATGCCTGCTCCGTTTCCACACCCGACCATATGCATGCCGTAATAGGTATGGCAGCTATGCAGCTGGGTAAGCATGTGTACATACAAAAACCCCTTACACACGATATTTATGAAGCCCGCGCACTTACCCAGGCCGCACACCGCTATAAAGTGGTAACGCAGATGGGCAACCAGGGTGCATCGGGGGATGGTGTAAGGCAATTGCAGGACTGGTACAATGCCGGTATTATCGGTGATGTGCATACGATCTATTGCTATACCGACCGGCCCGTATGGCCGCAGGGAATTCCCTGGTCAACAGAAAAACCTCCTGTGCCTTCGGAGCTTGACTGGAATCTCTGGTTAGGCACTGCCCCTTACCGTGATTATGTAGACAAACTGGTGCCATTCAACTGGCGCGGATGGTGGGATTACGGTACCGGTGCTTTGGGAGATATGGCCTGCCATATTATGGCTCCCGCATTTGCCGTGCTGAACCTCGGCTACCCTGAAGCTGCGGAATGCAGTGTAGCTACTCCTTATATAGAGAACTGGACACGCGGCGATTATCCCGATTCCGGTCCTGTTGCTTCTTCCATTACACTCACATTCAAAGGAACCAACGGTAAGCCTGACGTAAAACTGCACTGGATGGATGGCGGCATACAGCCTGACCGCCCCGATGAACTCGGAGCCAATGAAATGATGGGCGATGGTGGCAATGGCACCATCTTCCTGGGCACCAAAGGCAAAATGATGTGCGGCACTTATGGAAAACTTCCCAATCTGCTGCCTACTTCGCGTACCATTGAAACAAAGGTTCCCGAAACCATAGCGCGTGTTCCCAATGGCGATAATGGCCACTATGCCGCATGGGTAAGGGCTGCTATCGCAGGATATGGTTCTGATGCAGCCAAAAACCTCAGCTCCAATTTTGATATTGCAGGCCCGCTTACAGAAAGCGTACTCATGGGCAACCTTGCCATACGCAGCTATCATGTAGCCCGTATCGGCGCCAACAACAAAAAGACCTATCCCGGCAGGAACATCAAACTGCTGTGGGATGGACCGAATATGCGCATCACCAATTTCGATGAAGCCAACCAGTTTGTGAAGAGGACGTACCGTGATGGGTATAGCCTTGGTGTATAACTAATATCAATATACAAGTCTTACAATTACAAGGCCGTCTCGTTGGACGGCCTTGTAATTTATTTTATGCATCATCAATGTACATGTCAACCAGTCAACTTATCAACCGGTAAACTATATACTCAACTTCTTCATATACCCCGCATCCACAGCAGCACTTTCCAGCGGGTTGGTGCCGGTAAAGGCTTCCTGCTCTACGATATAGTATTGCAGTCCTTTTTCCTTTCCTGCTTTTAGTATGGTTGGGAAATCTATCGTGCCCTTGCCCAACTGTACGGACTCATGGCCTTTCGCTGTTTTGCCGAGGTCTTTTACATGGCATAGGCGGAAACGGCCGGGGTATTTGCTGAACCATGCCTGCGGGTCTTCTCCTGCAGCCACTACCCAGTAAATATCCATCTGAAAATCCACCAGGTTTTTATCGGTGTGCTGCATCATCACATCCTGCGGCACTTCGCCGTTGATGGGTTTGAAAGAATAGTCATGGTTATGGTATGCAAACCGTATCCCGTTTTTCTTACAGGTTTCACCGGCTTTATTGAATTCGTCAGCAAACCTTTTGAAATCGTCTATAGACTTTTGCGGTCCTTTATACGGGCAGATCAGGTATTTCATACCGATCTCAGCAGCTTCTGCAGCTTTCCGTTCAAAGTCTTTGGTATAATCGCAGTGCGATGAGATAATCTTTGAGCCTACCTGGTCCATATAAGATTTGAACCCTTTATGGCCCAGGCCCCAGAACATGCCTTCTTTGCCTTCAAAACTTTCGATCTGGCGGTACCCGTCAGCAGCCAGTTTTTTCAATGTCCCCCGGGCATCCTTAGCCATATCTTCTTTTACCGTCCACAACTGGATGCCGAAAGATGCCAGCGGTTTATTACCGATTGCAAATAATGATGATTTCCCCCTGAACGGCAGGCTCAACCCCGCCGCGGCAAACATACCTGTCTTTAAAAAATTTCTTCTGTTGGTCATACAATGAGGTTAAAGTGAGATTGCAAATTGCAGATGGGAGATTGCAGATGGGAGATTGCAGATTGAAAAAAATCAATCTGCAATCTGCAATTTCCCATCTGCAATCTCTTCTTAGGTGGCCCAGGCTTTATCTCCTTTCTTATAAGGAATACAGCCTTCGTATTTGCCCGGCACCGCTACATAACGCAATGCCTGGGTAGCACCCACCTCGGAAGTAAAGAAGCCTAACAGGGTCAGTTCCTTCATCATCCGGAAATAATGTGTGGGATCGTCTTTTTTCTTGTTCTTCTGATATTCTTTCTGCTCGGCATCCAGCGCAACCAGCAGGTCGTGGCGTTCCGTGGGGCTGCTTTCCATGAATGATTTGCCGCTCTTTTTCTTGCTGGCATCATTCAGCTTATCCATTCCTTCACGGAATATGTTCTGGTCTTTTTCCTCGTAGCAGTCACGCACCCACACTTTCATGAATTCTCCCACCTGTGCAGCTTTGGCGCCCGGTGTACTTGTAGCAGGCAATATCGTTTCCGCAACTTCATCTAGGTATGCAATATCTGCCGGCGTAAATTCCGCCGCAGTTCCTGTCTTTGTCTTACACCCCGACAGGAATGCTTCCGCTCCCAATATAGTGCCCCCCAGCAGCAAGGCTACACTGGAGATGGCTTCTCTTCTATTCATAAGATTCGTTTTATGTTTAAAGATCAAAGTCAAGGTCGATTGCAGATGGCAGACTTGAAAAATTAATTTGCAATCTGCAATCTGCCATCTTACAAATTCATTTTCTTCAGCTCCCCTACCGCAAAATCTGCGGCCCTGGCTGTGAAGGCCATATAGGTGAGGGATGGGTTTACACAGGCGGCAGATGCCATGAACGATCCATCGGTGATGAATACATTCGGGGCATCCCACATCTGGTTGTGTTTGTTTACAACAGATGTTTTGGGATCGGCGCCCATCCTGGCTGTGCCCATTTCATGAATGCCGCGGCCCTGTACGCCATTGCCTTCATACCCATGTACATCTTTTGCTCCGATAGCCGTAAGCATTTCTTCTGCATCCTGCTCCATGTCTACCCGCATCTTTCTTTCATTCTCTTTCAGCTCGGCATCAAATGCCAGTATGTTCAGGCCCCATTTGTCTTTGCGCGTTTTATCCAGCATTATTTTATTGCTGTGGTCGGGTAGTATCTCACCAAAACCTCCCATGCCTATGGTCCAGCCACCCGGCTCCGTTAATGCATCTTTGAATGCACCGCCTATGGCTATCTCCGGAATATCACGGCTCCAGCCCTGGCGGCCGGCGCTTCCCTGGTAACCGAACCCGCGCAGGTAATCGCGCTTGTCGCCAAACAGGTTGCGATATCTCGGTATATAGAAACCATTGGCGCGGCGGCCGAAATAGTATTTGTCTTCATATCCATCTATCTTACCGCTGGCTCCTACACCCAGGTGGTGGTCCATTACATTATGACCCAGCTCCCCGCTGCTGCTGCCCAAACCATCAGGCCATATATCGGTTGCGGAGTTCATCAGTATCCAGGTGGTATTGAAAGTAGATGCATTCAGGAATATGATCTTTGCATTATATACATAGGTCTTGTTCGTTTCCGCATCCAGCACTTCCACACCTGTGGCCCTTTTCTTGTCTTTATCATACAATACTTTGGTAACGATCGACCATGGGCGCAATGTCAGGTTGCCCGTAGCGAGTGCCGCGGGGAATGTGGATGACTGTGTGCTGAAATACGCGCCGAATGGACAGCCCAGCCAGCATTTGTTGCGGAACTGGCAGGCGGTTCTTCCTTCATGCGCCACGGTAATATTGGCGGTGCGGCCAATGATCAGCGAGCGCACGCCTTTATAATATTCCTTCAGCCTTTGTGCAGCATCTTTTTCCACGCAGTTCAGGTCCATCGGCGGCAGGAACTGGCCGTCCGGCAATTGTGGTACACCATCCCTGTTGCCGCTGATGCCGGCAAACTTTTCCACGTAATCATACCAGAGGGCAATATCCTTATAACGCACGGGCCAATCCACCGCAATACCATCTTTGGCATTGGCTTCAAAATCAAAATCGCTCCAGCGGTAACTCTGGCGGCCCCACATCAGCGAGCGGCCTCCTACATGATAGCCGCGGAACCAGTCGTAACGTTTGATCTCCGTATACGGACTTTCCTTTTCATTTACCCAGTAATCCAGGTTAGTTTCATTCAGCGGGTAATCCCTTTTCAGTACGGGATAATCGTTGATCATCTGCTGTGTTCTTCTGCCGCGGTGCGGGTAGTCCCATGCTTCCTTGTTGGCATTCACATAATCCTTCACATGTTCAATATTGCGCCCCCGTTCCAGCATCAGCACTTTGAGCCCCTTCTGTGTAAGCTCTTTGGCGGCCCATCCGCCGCTGATACCCGAACCGACAACAATCGCATCATAAGTTTGGTCGGCCATTTTGTTTGTTATTTTGATGGTTGGTGATAGAATCGTGAGAAGTCAAAAGTGAAAAGTCAAAAGTGAAGCGTGGTTTTCACTTTTCACTTTTCACTTTTGACTTTCTTACACATCGCATATCATCACTGCCTTTTTCAGCGCCCCGAGTTTGTCGGGCGAAACAGGAATGAATTCCTGGGCCAGGTAGCCGGTGAAACCGGTGGCCAGTATGGCTTTGATGATGGCGGGATAATACAGTTCCTGGGTTTCATCTATTTCATGCCTGCCGGGAACACCTGCGGTGTGATAGTGACCGATATAGGTATTATAACTCCTGATAGTCCGGATCACATCTCCTTCATCTATCTGCATGTGATAGATATCATACAGCAGCTTGAAATTAGGTGAGCCGATGCGCTTGCACAGTTCCACGCCCCAGTAAGTACGGTCGCACATATAATCCTTATGATCGATCTTGCTGTTGAGCAGTTCCATCGTAAGTACCACTCCCCTTTTCTCGGCATGGCCAATCACCTGTTTCAATCCCTCTTCGCAATTCTTCAATCCTGTTTCATCATCCATGCCATTGCGGTTACCGCTGGCGCAGAACAGGTTTTTGAACCCGGCATCGGCCACCAGGTCTATATGCTCCGTATAGTTTTTGATCAGTTGCGGATGGTATTGTTTATCATTCCATCCTTTCGTAAGACCCAGCTCGGCGCCATTGCACATGGTGGATATCAGCCCGTATTTTTTAAGCGTGCCCCAGTCTTTCGGACCCACCAGGTCTATGCCTACCATACCGGTTTCTTTGGCAAAAGCGCAGAGCTCTTCAAGCGGAATATCGTTGAAGCACCAGCGGCAAACCGAATGTTGTACATTACCCTTAAGTGTAGCTGCCAGTGTCATATCTTCCTTTGCAGTGAATGATTGCAGTGCGGAACCTGCTGCCAGTACGGCTGATCCGCCCAGGATGTTTTTAATGGCTTTTCTTCTGCCGGAATGGTCGTTCATAATGATAGTGAATATATGCTGTTTACAGTTATTGCTATGTTATAAAGCATGATGGTCCTGCAATGCTTTATGCGCCTTGTAATGCCTGTTCATGATAGCATAGATCACTACAAACACCACCAGTAATATGGCAGGCATAATGGCCACCTGCATAAATGTATCGGAACCCGCTGCTGCATCAGGATTGGCTGAACCGGCGGCAACGGCTTTTTCTTTAAACCCATCATACCACCTGCCCATCATCGGCACGATCAGTGAAGTGGAGAACATGCCCGCACCACCCATCAGCGACAATCCGAGTGCACCCGTATTGGGCAGGTATTCTGAAACATAGCCGAGCATGGTGGGCCAGAAGAAACAGATGCCCGCAGCAAATACGAATGCAGCACCGAATGCGGCATAACCGCTGGCACGGCTAAGCAGGAACAGGCCCACAGCCGCCAGAACGGAAGAAACGATGAGCATGCCGTTGGGATTGAGTTTATGCACTACCGGTCCGGCAAAAGACCTTCCGATGGCCATCAGTCCATTTACAAACACAAGCACCAGTATACCCGAAATACCGGCGCCCTGCAGTAAAGCTACCAGCCATTGGTTGGTGCCCAGTTCCGTAGCTGCCGTCATAAACATGCAGGCCAGCATCACCAAGAAAAGCGGGTGCAGGCATGCCTTGAACATCTGCCCGGTACTTACACCCCTCACCACCCGCTCCGTTTGCGGGAACTGGAGCCTGAAAAACATCAGTCCATAAATAATGGCAGGTATGAACAATATAGCGATGAGCACGCGCCAGTCAAGGTGCATCGTATCTATTAATAAATAAGAGATCAGTCCTCCTATCATGATGCCTCCGGGAAACCATACATGAAAGCGGTTGAGCATCGTAGTCTTATTATTCGGATATAAGGTTACCACCAGCGGGTTACAGGCAGCTTCTACCATACCGTTGCCAACGCCGATGCATACCGTGCCCACAAAAAGCATGGTGGCATCTTTGGCAGTGAGGTAAATGATGATGCCTGCAATATGGCCGATGAAAGCGAGGATCAGCAGTTTTTTCATTCCCAGAACATCGCACAGCGGGCCGCCGAATATCATGGCAAGAGTAAAACCCCAAAAGG
>DASVLZ010000006.1:0-4832 GCA_036384615.1 Sediminibacterium sp. | reverse complement strand
TGATGGAAGAACTGGAAACTTACCTGAAAGTCTGATCTTTGACCCTGCGGACCACAAGTTTCCGGCTTACCTGTTTCCAAACTGTACACATGAAAAGAACAGCTTTTGTTATACTGCTATGTATTCTCGGGTATTCTTCGCAGGCGCAGCAGCGTATCGATACCAGGCAGATGAATTTTCTTCCCGGCGCCAAGCCCAATAATATCCTGTACCACGATACATTGTATATGGGAAGCAAACAGTTCATGTCGCTGTTCTATCGTACCAAAGACCCGGAGATCATTCATTATTATCAGAAACACCAGTCAAACAAAATAGCCGGTAATGTGCTGGGTATGCTGGGGAGTGTTTCCACGATAGTGGGGTTGGCATTGCTATCCGACGACAGCGGAGGCGCCAGGTGGGCTGTGGCAGGCGGCGGTATTGCGGCTACGCTTATCGGGGGCTACCTGGTAGTGAAAGGACAGCAGAACCTGCTGACTGCCGTTATGCTGTTCAACAATAAATACAATCGTACCGCATTGAATATCGGCCTTGGCAACAACAGGGCCGGGCTGGCATTTAACTTCTGAACCATGAGCAAGACCATCATCCAGGTCAGGGACCTGCACAAGAAATACGGAGATTTTGAAGCAGTGAAAGGCATCAGCTTCGATGTGTATGAAGGAGAGATATTCGGCCTGCTGGGACCTAATGGCGCGGGTAAGTCCACCACGCTCGAGATCATCGAAACCCTGCGCGGGAAAACAAGTGGTGAAGTAACCGTAGACGGGATCAACCTGGATGAATCACCCAACGAGATCAAAAAGATCATTGGGGTGCAGTTGCAGACATCGGGCTATTATCCCGGGCTTAACCTGTCTGAACTGATCCATATGTTTGCAGGATTGTATAATGAAGACATTGATCCGTTAACACTACTCGATACCGTAAATCTCAGGGATAAGGCAAAAGCAAAATTTAAAGAACTGAGCGGCGGGCAGAAACAGCGTTTTTCCATAGCCACCACGCTGATCAATAAACCCAGGATCATTTTCCTGGATGAGCCTACAACTGGCCTTGACCCGCAGGCAAGAAGGAACCTGTGGGACCTGATCCGCGAAATAAGAAGCAAGGGCACCACAGTGATCATCACCACCCATTACATGGATGAGGCAGAGGTGTTGTGCGACAGGGTGGCCATCGTTGACAGTGGCAATGTGATCGCCATCAATACGCCGGATAAACTGATCGATGACCTGGTAGCCAGCGGTTTTGAAAAACCCAAGGAAGTAAAACAGGCCAACCTCGAAGATGTGTTTATCTATCTTACCGGCAAACACCTGCGTGAAGAATAGGGCTTTGCAGAACGGCTATTATCCTTTCATTCCATAACCTGTTGCTATGACAAATGATCCCCGTTATCCTATCGGCAAATATGAGCCGCAGCCGTTTTCAAATGAGCAAAAAGAAAAATGGCTGACCGATATCCGGTTCCTGCCCGAGGAACTGGAGCGTTCCATCATCAATCTTGATGAAGCGCAATTGCATACACCTTACCGCGAAGGCGGGTGGACACTGCGCCAGGTGGTGCATCATGTGGCCGACAGCCATATGAACGCATTCA
Source organism: Sediminibacterium sp. (assembly GCA_036384615.1). Classification (GTDB taxonomy): domain Bacteria; phylum Bacteroidota; class Bacteroidia; order Chitinophagales; family Chitinophagaceae; genus Sediminibacterium. The sequence goes on along the minus strand of DASVLZ010000006.1, from coordinate 3,226 downwards.
TCAGGTTCAGGCTGGCGCTTACCGAAGAGAATCCCACCATCAAACCATATAACGAAAAAGCCTGGGCAGCGTTGCCGGATGTGGAGGCTGTGCCTGTGAATGTTTCCTTAACCCTGCTGCATGCATTGCACCGCAGGCTCTACCATACGATCAAAGACCTTGACGATGCTTCATGGGAGCGTACCATGGTACATCCTGAACATGGGCGTACTATGTCGCTCTGGTTCCTCCTGGGTCTGTATGCATGGCATGGCCGCCATCATACCGCGCATATTACTTCATTACGTGAAAACAAAGGATGGTGATGGAAAGGGATATGCGATGGAAGATATTGTCGTCACAGCAACTATTCAGCGAAACCTGGATGAATATCCGCGCCGATACCTGTGAGCGGCCGGATGGCAGCATTGTTTCGCCGTACTATGTGTATGCATTCCCCGAATGGGTAAGCGCTGTAGCCATTACCCGCGAAGGGAAGGTGATCCTGGAAAGACAGTACCGCCATGCACTCGGCCGTACCGACCTGGAGCTGCCCGGCGGATGCGTGGATGCAACAGACGCCTCTTTCGAAGCTGCCATAGCCAGGGAACTCTTAGAAGAAACGGGGTATCGCTTCGACAAATTTGAATTTCTTGGCGAAACATCCTCCAATCCTTCCACTAATACCAACCTCATGCATATGTTCCTCGCAACCGGTGGGGAAAAGATACAGGGCCAGTCGCTCGATGCAGGAGAAGATATTGATGTGCATCTTGTATCGCTCGATGAACTTGTTGACCTTTACCGCCGCCAGCAATTCATACAATCCATGCACATGGTAACCATCGGGCTGGCGCTGCAGAAGCTGGGGAGAATAGAGGTCAGATGAATATCGAATAATGAACAAGGAATATCGAACCCCGATCGGACATTCATCCTTATTTCGATATTCGATATTCCTTGTTCATTATTCAATATTCCCTACTTCGCCTATTAAAAACACGCTTCCACAAACGAGTATGAGGTCATCGGGATGGGCATGGGAGAGGGCCTGCCGGAGAGCGGTGTTTACATCGGGGTATACATTACCAATGAGTTGGTATACTGCGGCCTGCTGTTGCAGGGTTGCCGCATCCAGCGCACGGGGTATCTGCGCCTGGGTAAAATAATAACTGGCATGCCGCGGGAGCAGGGATAATACAGCGGTAATGTCTTTGTCTTTGACCATGCCGATCACGATATGCAGGTGATGGTGGTCGGTAAGTTCTATCTGCCGGTTGATCTGCCTGATGCCGTCTGCATTATGTCCTACATCCAGCACCACATCAGGTTTTTGCCTGATCAGTTCCCAGCGGCCGTGCAGTCCCGTTAATTTTTTTACATGCGCCAATCCCTGCAGGATATGGGTATGCTCAATATGCCATCCCTTCCGTTTTAATTGATGTATGGTTTCGAGTACGCCGGCCAGGTTTTTCAATTGATAGATGCCAGCAAGATCAAGGGCATACTGGTGATGTGCATCGGTATCCGTATCCACCATTTCAACCAGCAACTGGTGGTGTTCATGCCGCCAGTCGGCAACATAATGGTGTTCTTCGGCAAAAATAAGAGGAGCATTCACCGAAGCCGCTTTATCCGTAAACACCTGTCGTGTTTCGGGTATCACTTCGCTAATCACTACGGGTACGGAAGGTTTTATGATACCTGCTTTTTCAAAAGCGATCTTATCCAGCGTATCGCCCAGGAGGGCCATATGATCCCAGCCGATATTGGTAACCAGGCTGATCTCGGGCAGGATGATATTGGTGCTGTCGAACCTGCCGCCGAGCCCTACTTCCACAACCGCAACATCCACCCTTTGCCGGGCAAAATAATCGAAAGCCATGGCAACGGTGATCTCGAAGAAGGAAGGAGATAGTTCTTCTATCAGCGGCCGTATCCTTTCCGTAAAATCGGTCACGAATGCCTCTTCACACATGCGGCCGTTTACCTTGATGCGTTCCCGGAAATCTTTGAGATGGGGAGAGGTGTACAAGCCCGTTGTATACCCCGCCGACTGCAGCACCGCCGCCAGCATATGACTGGAGGAGCCTTTGCCATTGGTGCCGGCAATATGTATGCATTTGAATTGTGTATGCGGATTTCCCAGAGCCTCGCATAACCGCAGTGTATTCGTCAGGTCCTTTTTAAACGCATCCGCCCCGATCCTGCTGAACATCGGCAGCCGCGTGAAAAGATAGTCGATGGTCTGGGAATAGTTCATATTCACTCCCTATCCGCGCAGTTTAAAATTAAACACCAGCGTTCCCGTCTGCTGGTCTTCGGTGCCGGCGTTGAGTTTCAGGCTGCGGGCTTTGCGGAGAGCGATGGCACGCATATTCTGGTTGGTGGTAGTGGTACCGCTGAGGTTAATAACCGCAGCAATGACATTGCCGGCCTTATCAACTGTGATGTCGACAGCTACTTTTGCATTCTCATTGAATTCATCTTCAAAAGAGGGTAGCCTGGTAATCCTCCTGCCGTTGAGGCCGCTGCGTATGCTTACGCCGCCGGTGCCTCCCGAGCCTCCGTTGCCGCTGGCCGCATTGCCTTTATAACTGTCGGAATTGGGGTTGCCGTTAGGATTGCCCTGGTCGCCCTTGCCACCTGCTACACCCTGGTTACGCACGCCGTTATAGCTATCGGCGCGATTACCGCTGGTAGTGGTGCTGGTGCCCCCTTTGAAAACCGCTTTGGGTTTGGGAGGTGCGGGTTTGGGATTGGTAACAGTGGCCGGTGTTATTTTCCTGGTTGTATGGGCAGGGTCAATCAAAGGTTTATTGCTGGGCTTATTAACAGGCTTGCTGATGGCGGGGGCATCCCCATCATCGTACGCATCGGGTTGTACTTTCTGTTCGGCGGCCTGCGAGCTGGTTTTCGGTACGGCGCTTTCGGTTTCCTGTGTGGCGGAGGGCTCACCCGGTATCTGCGGGGCTATATCGCCCGATCCTGTTTCACTGTTGCCCAGGTTCACTTCAATGCCTTCGCCAAAATCCGGCGGGGGGATCTGCGGCAGGGTCCATTGCAGGAAGAAGAACAGCAGGAAAAGCAATAAGCAGATACCGGCTGTATAAGCCGATGCCTTGAGGTTCTTTTCCCTTTCAAAACTGCCTGTCATGTAAGAAGGATTGTTCATACCAAATTTACCGGATCTGCGGCCCGCCCGGGCCGATGTTGAAAATTATCTCAAAGCTCCGCCGTAATTCAC
>DASVLZ010000005.1:0-5720 GCA_036384615.1 Sediminibacterium sp. | reverse complement strand
AGACCTCCGACTGAAAATTTACCAGCATCGGCAGAGTGTACACCACACCCAAGCTTACTGCTCTTCGGTTATCTTTTTTATCGGCCTGTCCGAAAAGATTTTTCTCGTGTTCATCTATTCCCATTTTCCGGTAACGCCAATCGAACCCGATAAAAGGCATCAGCCATTGCATCTTACCGATAAAATGTCCCAGGTGTGTTTCCGATTCGTACCCGTGCATGCTATTGTAGCCCAGGCGCCATTCGGTGCTCAGTGTCCATCGCGCATTCATCAGCATGGCTTCACCATCGTTACCGTTGGTGGCAAAATCGTTCTGTGCCATCAGGTGTACCATATTGCTTTCGCGTTGCAGCATACGGTATGCCTCTGCTTTATCGGGCAGGTTCGGGTTCTGGTAATCATCCACCGCAAATACGCGGTTCATACCAGACATCATGTGGTACAGGATATGACAATGAAAGAACCAGTCGCCTTCGGTATTGGCCAGGAATTCGATGGTATCGGTTTCCATCGGCATGATATCGATGATATTTTTCAGCGGTGATTTTTCACCCTGCCCATTGATCAGGCGAAAATCAAAGCCATGCAGGTGCATGGGATGCCGCATCATGGAATTGTTGAACAATGTGATGCGTAATATCTCCCCTTTTTTAACCGGTATCTTATCGGTTTCCGCCAGTACGCGGTTATCCATACTCCACACATACCGGTTCATATTACCCGTAAGTGTAAACATCAGTTCCTTTACGGGCGCATCTTGGGGCAATACCGTGTTTTGCGGAGATGCCAGCATGGAATAATTCAAGGTAACTATATTGCTGCCTTTGATCTCGGGATACATCACAACGTTCATGTCCATCTGGTTAAGGCTCATGTTCATTCCCATATCATCGAGGTCTCCGTTCATCTTCATCATATCATTCATCATCTTCATGCCCGCGAAATACTTCAGCCGCGGCATAGCGCTCATTGGCACACGTGTACCCGGACCAATAAAATAACTGGCCGAATTGGTACGGTCTTCCGTGGTGGCCATAAACTCAAATGCTTTGGCTGCATCGGGAACAGTCACCACCACATCATAGGTTTCCGATACGGCAATGATCAGCCTGTCTACTTCTACCGGTTCCACATCATTACCATCACTGGCTACCACAATCATCTTGCCGCCGCCGTATCGCAGCCAGAAATAAGAGGAAGCGCCGCCATTAGATATACGCAGCCGTATTTTATCGCCTGCTTTCAGTGCTTTGTCGTTAATGGTTTTCAGGTCAGTAACAGCGTTACCGTTCAGCAGGATCCTGTCGTAGTATACATCGCTTACATCCATTGCGGTCATCCGCTTCCACTCGTTGGTAAGTTTGGTTTTGAAGTTGCCGCTCCTGATCGCCTCTGCATAGCTTTGCGTGGCACCTTTCTGTATCGCAAACCAGTCGGTAGCGCTGTGGAGCATACGGCTGACATTTTCGGGTTTCAGATCCGTCCACTCGCTGATCATAAGCGGTATCGAAGGCAGGTTGTCGATGCCTTTCCGGTAGGTCTTGTCGTCCGTTCTTTTGTGCATGATAAAACTGCCATACATACCAATCTGCTCCTGCAGGCCCGAATGCGAGTGATACCAATGTGTGCCATTTTGTATGATGGGGAACCGGTATGTGTAAACAGTGCCGGGTGCAATAGGCTGCTGTGTAAGGTAAGGCACACCATCTTCTTTATTCGGAAGAAATACGCCATGCCAGTGCAGTGAAGTGTTTTCCTTTAGCTGGTTATGTACCACGATCTCCGCTGTGTCTCCTTCGGTAAATTCCAGTGTGGGCATAGGTATCTGGCCGTTCACGGCGATGGCTCTTTTTGTTTTGTGTCCAAAGTTTACCATGGTATCGGTCACATACAGATCATAACGTACGGTATGCGGCGGCTGACTGCGAACAATGGGATATTCCCTGGCAGATTGAGCCTGGGCAAGAAAAACGGCACCAAGTAAGAATACCAGTATTCCTGAATGCTTCATTTTTGTTGATTTAGTCTTCATCACATGTCATGTTGCAAACAAATAACAGGGCATTGCCATGCAGCAATACCCGGTATGCATCATCAATTTGTTTCAACAACCTTACCGCAGGTGAGCATGGAAGAACCATAGTAAGGGTTTTTGATATCCTTCTCCCTGCTCACCCAATACGCTTTTTTCATGGGGCAATACTGGTAGTATAATGGTGTTTCGATCTTACCTGCGGTTTTTACCAGTTTCCAGAAAGTGGTAGACACCTCATTAAATGCTGCTCTTTGTTTATCGAGTGAAGCGGCTTTCGCCAGTTCCCCGGTGGCTTTCAGCAAGCCATTCTTTAGCGCGAAATCCCCATCGCCCGCAATAGTTTGCTGGAATGTTGCAGCGGCTTCTGCTGCTGTTTTACTATTTCCATTTACCAGCGCATTCTTTATGATGATATACTGATCGGCGAGCTTACCGGTTTGTTGTGCAAAAGCTGAAGCACTTATCAACATAATGACCACTGCAAAAAATACCTTTTTCATTTTGTTGGGTTTTATAAAGCAAAGTTCCTGTTATTCTGGAAATACGCTGTTGTGGTATTTTGTATATCATTTGTAATATTTACCGGATAACGCCAGGCAGCCTGGTCTGTTGAAGGCACACGTGTGGCCGTAAGGCCAGCAGGTCAGGATATTTTAGGTGGTAACCAGACGGAATAGAAGCCTGGAGAAACATGGCTTATTCCAGCGCTTTTTTATTTTCTTCCGGAAGAAATTTCCGGTCGTTTTCATCAGAATCTTTATACTGCTTTCTTAGCTGAGCCAGTTTCTTTTTCATGGTTGCTACTACAGGTGCATAAGCAGGATCATTATATACATTCGTTAGTTCTTCAGGGTCTTTCTGCAGGTCGTACAGTTCCCATTCATCCACATCATAATAAAAATGGATCAGCTTATAGCGGCTGGTGCGTATGCCATAGTGGCGTTTTACCATATGAATGGAAGGATATTCATAATAAGTATAGTACACAGCATCACGCCACTTATTTTCTTTTCCGCTCGCCAGTTTCCTGAAAGACCGGCCCTGCATATCTTTTGGAATGGGTACGCCTGCATAGTCCAGCAAGGTGGGAGCAAAATCCAGGTTCTGTACAAGCGCATCGGATTTTCTGCCGCCGGCTATTTCGGCCGGATAGCGTACCAGCAGCGGTGTTCGGAGCGATTCTTCATACATGAATCTTTTGTCGAACCATCCGTGTTCGCCGAGGTAGAATCCCTGGTCGGAAGTGTATATGACGATCGTATTTTTATCGAGCCCGTTCTCCCGCAAAAAATCCAGCATACGGCCTACGCCGTCATCTACAGCGGCTACGGTACCCATGTAGTCCTGCATATACCGCTGGTATCTCCAGCGCATCAGGTCCTGCTGCGTCATGGATGGATATTTTTTCCTGAAATCTTCCATGATAGGGTTGTAGATGCTGTCCCAGACGGCTCGCTCCGCAGGGGTCATCCTCCCTAAATTATTGTTGTAGGCCGCCCTGTCCCAATTCATATATCCTTTCAGGCCCAGCTCATCAAGCATGGCGGGTGGTATTTTATTATCGCCAGCCCAGTTCATGTGTTTAAGGATATTCATTTCCGCTGTGCGGGCAGCAGTACCGCGGCCGGCATAGTTATCAAACAAGGTTTTGGGTTCGGGAAATACCATTTTGGTATACGCGGCTATATGCCTGAGTGCCGGAAGCCATTCGCGGTGCGGGGCTTTCTGGTGATAGAGCAGGCAGAAAGGCTTGCTTGCATCCCGGTTCCTGATCCAGTCGATAGCCATGTCTGTGGTTAGGTCTGTAACATATCCCTGTAATTGCTGCTTTTTACCATTGATGATGAAATTGGGATTGTAATACTCGCCCTGGTCAACCAGCACGGCTGAATAGTCAAAGCCCTGCGGGGTGCCATCCATATGTATTTTCCCTATCAGCGCAGTTTGATAGCCATGCGCCTGAAGCTGTTTGGCAAAATTGTCCTGGTCCCAGTTAAAACGGGCATTGTTATCAATCTTTCCGTTGATGAAACTGTGCTTGCCTGTAAGCAATACCGCGCGGCTGGGGGCACAAAGCGAATTGGTGACGGTGGCCCGTGTAAACAGTATGCCCTCTTTGGCCAACCGGTCAATATTGGGTGTATGATTCAATCCGTACCCATACGCACTGATGGCCTGGTAGCCGTGGTCATCGCTCATGATGTATACAATGTTGGGGCGTTGAGCCGGATTGCGCGATGCTTGTGCTGAAGCGGTTTGTGACAGCAGCACGGAGGCTATGATAAAAACCTGTTCACTGATGCGTTTCATAAAGCGCCTTTTAGAGATACCGGCAGAGAGGTATCGCAACAGGAAATTATGCATTAAACTTTACAATTCAGCCACCGGTTAAACGACCGTCCGAACTTCAGGGCGAAGGTTATCAAAGCATTTGTCCGCCTGAAACTTCTATTCGTTGCCCGTTGATCCAATAAGCCTCATCGGTGCAGAGAAATGCCACTACTCCGCCAATATCATCCGGCAAACCCACGCGCCCCAGGGCTGTAAGCGCTGCTATCTGGTGGTTGATGTCTTTGTTGTCGCGTACACGCCCGCCGCCGAAATCGGTTTCCACCGCGCCGGGCGCAACTACATTGGCGCGGATATTCCTTGGTCCCAATTCCTTCGCTAAATAGCGGGTAAGCGTTTCAACGGCTGCTTTCAGGGAACCATATACAGACGAGCCGGGCATGGTAATGCGTGTTAGCCCTGAAGATATGTTTACAATGCCGCCGCCGTTGTTGACCAATGGCAATACCTTCTGCGTTAAAAAGAAAACGCCTTTGTAATGGATATTATAGATAGCATCCATCTGTTCTTCGGTAACCTCTCCCACCGGTACATACAATGCGGTGCCTGCGTTATTGATAAGAAAGTCAATATGCGGGCTGCCTGTATTTTCCTGCAACAGTTCCGTAAGGTCTTTTATGAAAGTATCGAACAGGAGTATATTGCCCGTGTCGAGGGGAAGCGCAAATGCATTTCTTCCGAGCGACCTGATCTCTGCAACCACTTCGTCTGCTGCTGCTTTATTGGTGTGGTAAGTAAGCACCACATCCACACCCTTCCCTGCAAGCGCTATTGCCATATTTTTCCCGAGGCCACGGCTGCCGCCTGTAACCAATGCCATTTTATTTTTTGTACTCATAGTATAGATTGTTTATTATCATCAGCGTTGCATCTTACACCAATCTAAAACTAAGGGGTAGAGATCAGTTACTTTCAGATTGGCATGTTCCTGTCTTAGTTTGATCAGTTGTCTGTCAAACTCTTTAAACCTGATGAATGCCCGCCTGTTGACCATCAAATCTTCCCGTTTGTCAATTACGAAGTCTGCAGTCGGCTGATCGTAGTTATCTAAAATATACAGGCAAAAAACGGCATGGGTCATATATTCATTAAATACGCTTACAGGACTGCCATAAAAATCACTGCTATTGCCTTGTTTTGTCCAGATTTTTCTATTGGAAAAGATACTGTCAATCCGTTTTTCATACTTACGGGTCGCAGGATTTACATAATTATGGTCAATCTCTGTAAATACGATTCCCGACATCAATCCTTCTTTTTGTTTTTCTGATAACGCGGGCATTTTATCATACCGGTCAGTATTACAAACGAACATTACATTTTCACCAAAAATCTG
>DASVLZ010000004.1:0-6467 GCA_036384615.1 Sediminibacterium sp. | reverse complement strand
AAAAGCTCAGAGAGGAGCACGCTTGTAATACAGGTGTTTTTGAATGTACAATAACCCGACAGGCGGCCGGTATCCCCGGATCCCGGGCTACCGGTTTTACCTTATCCAACCCCTTTTTTTTACGTCTTTTTACGTCTTCTTACGTCTAACCAGGCACTATCATAGCGCCAGAAGAGGGCCTAAGCCACGATTTCCCAGCTTACAAGTTGGGGTTATATCCATCCGGTATGATTTGTTTTCGCCGGACAACTAATCAACTAATTTTACCGTAATGAGCGGCATCTACATCCATATTCCTTTTTGCAGGAAGGCCTGTCATTACTGTAATTTTCATTTCTCCACTTCGCTGCAATCGCTGGACCGGATGACCGATGCCATCTGCAGGGAAGCACGGCTGCAGTCAGGCTATCTTACGGGGGAAGTGGAAACGGTATATTTCGGTGGCGGCACCCCTTCCCTCCTCGAAGCATCGCAGATACAGAAGATATTGACAGCACTGGCATCTGTTTTCGCCCTTTCGCCGCAGGCCGAGATAACGCTGGAGGCCAACCCGGATGATATTTCCGCAGAACGGCTGGAAGAATGGAAGCGGGCAGGCATCAACCGGCTGAGTATCGGGGTGCAATCCTTCTTTGAAGAGCACCTGCAATGGATGAACCGTGCGCACAATGCATTACAGGCACAGCGCAGCATAGCGCTGGCACAGGAACATGGTTTCTCCAATATTACCATCGATCTTATTTACGGAAGCCCCGGACTTACCGATGCCCAGTGGCAGCAGAATGTAATGCTGGCCCTGCAATCGGGAGTGCCGCATATTTCGTGCTATGCATTAACGGTGGAACCCCGGACCGCGCTGGCAAAAATGATCCAGGCGCACCAGTCGGCAGATACAGATCCCGACAGGCAGGCCGACCAGTTCCGGATGCTGATGTGGTGGCTGGCCGAGGCCGGGTTTGAGCATTACGAAATTTCCAATTTTGCGAAGCCCGGCTTCCGCAGCAGGCATAACAGCAGCTACTGGAAGGGCAAGCCCTATGTAGGATTAGGCCCTTCGGCCCATTCTTTCAATGGGGCAGAACGGCAATGGAATGTGGCCAATAATGCATTGTACATGCAGGGGATTGAGAAGAATGAAATTCCTTTTGAAAAGGAAATACTCACTCCTGCACAGCAGTTCAATGAATATGTGATGACGGCCCTGCGTACTTCGGAAGGTATTTCGTTCGAAAAAATAAGTTCCGGGTGGGCAGAAAACCTGCCTGCGCTGATGAATGCCGCGCAAAAACATATAGAAGCAGGACATCTTACTGCCAATAGTCAACGGCTGCTGCTAACGGAGAAAGGAAAGTTCCTGGCTGACGGAATTGCTGCGGACCTGTTTTGCTGAAAGGGATTTCAGTTATTGCCGGTGCGTGCACAGCATCAGTGGTGGGTATGATTACCCAATACCCTTCTCACCAGGTTGATCGCTATAATGCAACCAACCAATATCAAAATTGTGGCGGGGCTGAATAAGGTGAATGATACGGGCATGCTTAAAATTAGCACTTATTTTACATCAGCAGTGTTTCAATTTTCTTAAATCCATCGCCGGCGGGGGTTTGCTCCCATAATATCTCATAAATGGCTGTGGCTATGGGCATATCTGCGCCGATGGTCTTGTTGATCTGGTGCATGCATTTACCTGCATTATAGCCCTCGGCCACCATATTCAGCTCCAGTTGTGCCGCCTTTACCGAATAGCCCTTGCCGATCATGTTACCGAATGTACGGTTACGACTGTACAGCGAGTAGCAGGTTACCAGCAAGTCGCCAAGGTATACCGATGCCGCGTAGTTGGGAATTGCGGTGCCGGAGCCCTCGTTGGCCTTACGGAGAAATGCGATCATTTCCCTGGCGCTGTTGGCAATGTATACGCTCAGGAAATTATCGCCATATTCCAGCCCATGTGCAATACCTGCCCCCAGCGCGTAGATGTTTTTGAGCACGGCAGCATACTGTACGCCCCGCACATCATCATTAACCAATGGGGTAAGGTAATCGGTACGGAAATACCCTGCTATCTTCTCTGCGGTGGCCGTATCGGTTCCTGAAAATGTGAGGTAGGATAACTTCTCCGCAGCCACTTCTTCTGCATGGCAGGGGCCTAATACGGCAAAATAATCCGCTTCGGGTAAGGAAAAATGTTCTGCCAGGTATTCGTTCAGCAGGCGGTTGCCCGAGGGAAGTATGCCTTTGATGGCGGATATCACTTTCTTTCCCTTCAGCGCCGATGGTGGCAATGCCTGGAGCGATTCTTCCACATAGGCGGAAGGCACACATATTACCAGCGCATCCGATGCCGATACCACCGTTTGTATGTCGTTGCTCAGGTGCAGCTGCGCTTCATGAAAATATACTGAGTTCAGGTAATGGGGGTTGTGGTGGCGTTTCCGTATATGTTCTATCGTATTTGTATTGCGTATACGCCAGTGTATCGTATTCCCATTATCTGTTAATATTTTGGCAAGCGCTGTTGCCCAGCTTCCGCTTCCTATGATCCCGAATTGCATACACAGTTTTTTTATTGTCGTACCATGCAAAAGAGGGGGAAAATCCCCCTCTTCCCTTTATGATCTGTAAAACCGTTATGGTTTCTTTTCCTCGAAAAGTTTGTCCTTCGGCACCACCGATACCAGTGTACTATCTTTCAGTGTTTTGCTTACGGTGGAATATGGTCCTGTAATCACTTCCTCTCCTACTTTCAGGCCGTCCAGTATTTCAATGTTATTGATGTCCTGTATTCCCGTTTTCACTTTTACCTTTTTCACTTTGTTGTCTTTCTGCAATACAAACACTACTTCTTCAATATCATCCATGCTGTTTGTCTTTTCCTGGCTATTATTATCAGGAGCAGTAGCATCTTTTTTATCAGCCGGCGCTTTATCGCCGTTCTTATCCCTGGTGGTTACTGCATTAAGAGGTACGGAGATCACGTTCACCTTGGTTTTTGTCTGGATATCCGCGTTGGCGCTCATACCCGGCCTGAAGGGATATTTCATGCCGCGGGCTATCAGGTCTGCATAGCTGGATGGCAGCAGGCGGATATGTACTTTATAATTGGTAACCTCTGTGTTGGAAGATGTGGCTGCGCTGGAGAGCGATGTATTGGGGTTGGCTATCTTGTATACGATGCCTTTGAATTTGCGGTTGGTATATGCATCCACTTCCACAATGGCTGTATCGCCCAGTTTCACTTTCGGGATATCGTTTTCGCCTACATCCACCTGGGCCTCTATGCTGCGCATATCGGCTACACGCATCATTTCGGTACCGATATTAAAGCTGTTACCTGCCACGCGCTCGCCTTTTTTCACATTCATCAGGCTGATCACGCCATCCATCGGAGATGTGATCACGGTGCGTGAAAGGTCTTTATCTGCTTTCTGCAATTGTGCCTGTGCACCCTGTATAGCAGCCTGGTTGCCTTTCAGGTTGATCTTTGCCGCATTATAATTGGCTTCCGCTGTGCGGTAGGCCTGCTCTGCCTGCTCATACTCCGCGCGGGAGATCACTTTGTTATCGAGGAGTTTTTTCTGGCGTTCATAGGTCAGCCGCAGGTTATCCATAGTGGCTTTCAGGCCCACCAGGCTGGCTTCTGAATTGGCCAGCATGGCTTCATTCTGGTTTACGCCGGCAGCCACCTGGTCGCGCTGTGTCTGGTAAATATCCGCATAGATACGTGCGAGTATCTGGCCGCGGCGTACACTGTCGCCCTCATTCACAGGAAGCTCTACGATCTCACCGCTGATATCGGGACTTACCTTTACTTCCACCTCAGGGTATATCTTGCCGCTGGCATTTACGGTTTCGGTGATGGTACGCTGCATTACTTTTTCGGCAGACACTTTTATGCCTTCCTCCTTGCCAAGCATACCGGCTTTTTTCATTACAATGACTGCCACGATCAATACCAGCAATCCGATGATGATCCAGATCAGTTTTTTATTCATAGCAACAAGGAATTTTCTGCCCGGAGCAGGTTAATGGTTTTGGATTTTATAATTTCAGCCCTTTCCCCCTATAAAATTCCAGCAATTTCATCTTGAACACATAATCATATTGGTTCGTAAGCTGCTGCAATTTAGCTCTTAAAAGATTGTTCTGGTTGGTAAGCAGGTCCAGGGAGCTTAACATTCCCACTTCATACCGCTTGGTAGCGTAATCATATGCTTTCTGCGCACTCTCCACTGTTTTGGCTCCTGCATTGAATTTCTGCAGGGCGGTAAGTGCATTGGCATACGCCGTATACACATTCTGGCGAAGCGTCTGATCGCCCTGCTGTTTGGTGAGTTCATACATTTTCAGGTTCAGCTGCGACTGGCGATAAGTTGTCTTTGCCTGGAAACCATTGAAAATGGGTATACTGATATTGAGGCCTATGTTCTGGCCGAAGTTATTGCTCAGCTGGTTGGCCCATCCTTCCCATAAGCCGCCGAAGCTGCGCGAGCCCTGGCTGATCTTGTATACGGGCGACTGTACATAGTACGTTACATTGCTCACGTTGATGATATCTTCCGCACCGGTAATGGGTGTGTAGCCGAGAAATGTGGCGCCTGTTACTTTTTTAAAGGAGTTGGAAAAGTTGGTCGACAGGTTGCCGCCGAGTGTAATGGTGGGATACATCAGGGCTTTATTTGCCAGTACGTCTTTCTGTGCTGCCTTTATGCGCAGCTGGTTCACTTTCTGCTGGGGCTGCATTGCCAGTGCCGACTGGTACACCATTTCAGGCTGCAGATCGGCCAGCGGTTCCAGGGGTATCTTATCAACAGAAGGCGTTTCAATACCAAAAAGCGCGTCGGCATCCAGGTTCAGTAAAGCGCGCAATGCCAGCAGGCTTTGCTGGTAATTGCCATCAGCGGTGTAATAGTTGCTGCTATCCAGCGCCAGCTGTGCCTCCATTTCCGCATTGTTCAGTTCAGGCAGGGCGCCGGCATCCACTCTTTTCCTCGTGATATCCACCTGGTTCTGGGTAAGCGCTATCTGTATCTGGGCTATCTTGATCTGTTCCTTTGCGGAAAGTACCTGTAAGTAATACGTGGCTACGTTGAATGCGATATCGTTTTTAGCCCTCTCCACATCAGCAAGTGCTGCCTGGGCATTGAACTCCGCTGCCTGGCGGGCATATTTGAGGCGACCCTGGTTATACAGCTGGAAGCCTGCATTCACCCCGAAATTCTGGTAGAGGAACTGCTGGGTGGAAAAGGTATTGGTAGTAGGGTCGATGGACCGTCCGAAACGCACGCCGGTACCGGCATTGCCATTGAGGCTCGGGTAAATATTATACTTCGCCTGTTTAGCCTGCAATGCGGCTATCCTTGCCTGCACATCAGCCTGCTGGATAGAAATATTGAATTGTATCGCGTGTTCGATACAATGCCGCAGATCCCAGTTGTCTGATGCACGCTGGCCGAAAGACTGCAGCAGCATGATACATCCCGCAAGGGTCAGATACTTCTTCATAAGTAAACAAAAATAAAGGTTTCCCCTGCACTTGCGGAATTTTTAGACAGGTGGACAGGTTTTGCCTCAAAGCTTTTAAAAATCCTTATGAAAGGTCGCTCACAGCCTCCAGGGCCGCAGACAGGTCTGCGATAAGGTAGGCAGGATCTTCCAGACCCACATATAACCGGAGCGACCTGTGTGCCGGATCGGCAGCGTTAAAATCACCCGGAGAAATACCTGCACACTTGGGCAGGATCAATGATTCATGTCCACCCCAGCTAACAGCCATCAGGATATGTTTCAGTTTCTCGCAAAAGGTTTCTATGGTGGCGGCTTTTTCTGCTTTGAGAATGAATGTGAGTAACCCGCATGCGCCCGTCATCTGCTGTTGGGCCAGTTCGTATTGCGGAAAATCGGGGTCGAGCGGAAAGATCACTTTCTCTACCCGCGGATGGTTCTTCAGGAAATGCAATACTTCCCGGGTGCTGCGGTCTACCCGCTCCAGTCTTGCCTGCAGCGTGCGGAGCCCGCGGATGAGCAGCCAGGCATTGAACGGCTGTATACCCGAGCCCACCGTCATATACTCGCTGTTGAATATCTTTTCTATCATTGCCCTGCTGCCGCTGAGCACGCCTGCAACCGTATCGCTATGCCCGTTGATGTATTTGGTAGCCGATTGCAGTACGAGATCGATACCCATTTCCACCGGCCGCTGGTACAATGGGGTGCAATAACTGTTATCGCATATGGTGATGATATTTTTTTCCTTTGCGATAGCCGCCACGGCCCGCAGGTCCTGCAGGTCAAAGAACCAGCTGTTGGGGGATTCGAGGTAGATAAGCGTGGTATTGGAGCGGATAGCATTGCTGAAATTGCCTGTTTGCGTGCCGTCTACATAGGTAACAGTAACACCAAACCGGGCCAGTATCACATCAAATGTGCGCTGCGCCCATGTATAGGGATTTTTTACGCTTACAATA
>DASVLZ010000003.1:0-2077 GCA_036384615.1 Sediminibacterium sp. | reverse complement strand
GGAATGATCTGAAGTCCATCGAGCGTGGGAATGGCCAGCCGGTCGGGTGGCTGTTGTTTTGTATGCAGCCGGGCAAACAGTATATCCAGCTGTTGCGGCAATACCTGCGCGGTCCTGGTTTCATATTTTTTGATAGCAGCGATCAGTTCCTTTGGGTCAATTGGTTTCACCAGGTAATCGAGCGCGCTGAATCGTATGGCACGGATGGCATATTGATCGTAGCCCGTGGTAAAAATAACTTCAAAGGAAGAAGTGCCGAGTTTTCCGAGCAGTTCAAAACCATTCATATGCGGCATTTCCACATCCAGGAAAACCAGGCCGGGCTGCAGTTGTGGTATCAGTTCCAGTGCCTGCCGCGGATCGCGGCATAGCGCAGCTACAGTTACCTGGGGGCAATGCAGCCGCAGCAGGTTCTGTAACAATTCGCCTACCAGCGGCTCATCTTCCACTATAATGGCTTTGATCATGTCAGGATATATTTTTGAAACTGAAAATCACCCTGGTACCTGTCACTTCTCCGTTTTCATTCACTACATCCTCAATAATAAAAGAACCGGGCGCCGATCTTCCGTTGTTGAACAGCGATAATCTTTCCTCCGCAAGTTTATGCCCGAAAGGGATATGTTCTTCCACTTTTCTTTTCCTGATCTCGGCCGCCCTGGTAAGTCCCACGCCGTTATCGGTAATGGTGCAGGTGATGATATTGCCCTTCGCCACA
This sequence comes from Sediminibacterium sp., assembly GCA_036384615.1. Lineage (GTDB taxonomy): Bacteria > Bacteroidota > Bacteroidia > Chitinophagales > Chitinophagaceae > Sediminibacterium. The sequence goes on along the minus strand of DASVLZ010000003.1, from coordinate 1,359 downwards.
AAATCAATCAGTAACAGGCCCGGCCCGTCTTTGTGCAGTAACCCATGCCAGATCGCATTTTCGCAAAAGGGTTGCAGGATAAAAGAAGGTACCATGATCTCGGAAGGACGGATAGTACTGTCATAACTGATGCGGTACTCAAAAGCATGTGCAAACCGCAGCTGCTCCATTTCGAGATACAGTTTCAGCATGGCTATTTCTTCTTCCATAGTGATGGCAGCCTTTTCTGAATTGACTAACACCAGCCGTATCAGCCTGGAGAAACGCGTGAGGTAGTCCGAAGCTTTGTCTGTTTCATTATTCAGGATAAAATGGTTGATGGCGCTCATGCAGTTGAAGATAAAATGCGGGTTCATCTGCGCGCGCAATGCCTGCATTTCCATTTCGGATGAACGCCTTTGCAGTTCCAGGTTCCTGTTCTTATACCGCAATACCAGCAGTAATATAATAAAGATGGCGCCTGCCGTTAATACAATGATGCTCCCTACCAGCACACGCTGTTTATTTTTCAGCAAAGCCATTTCGGCTGTATGTGTGGCTTCTTCCTGCCCCTGTTTGAAGGCATAGAGGCGGCCTTTGAACTGTTCAGACAGCAACGAATCTTTCAGTGACACATACCTGCGGAAACTGGCATAGGCAAGACCGCTGTTGCCCCGTTTCTCATACAGCATGGCCAGCAGCCGGAAAGCATCGCGCCTGTGCTGCCGCCTGTCTTTTTCAGTGGCCATAGCCAATGCATCATTCGCCAGTACCAGCGCGGAATCGTTCCTGTTGGTATACATCATCGTTTCGCCGAGGTCTATCATTGCCTGCAGCATTACCGCCGAGTTGGGAATATCTCCTTCAATAAGCGCTTTTCTCAGGTAGCTTTCGGCACTATCGTACCGCCGCTGCTGCAGGTAGCTCTCTCCTATCCACAGGTATACATTCTTTGGGCTGGGATGGCGGGGTACGGAAAGACGGTAGTGATATAATGCGGAATCATACATTTCCCTTGCCGCATACAAACGGCCCAGCTCTGTATGCAGTTCGCGGAATTCATAGTTTCCCGGCCTTGGATGCAGGTCTGTCGCCTGGCCGAAATACTGCAGCGCTGTGGCGTAGTCGCCGATGTTCACATACAGTTTGGCCAGCTGAACAAGTGAAAGGATGGTATTCTGGCGGTCATCGCTCTTCTGCTGCAGGTATAATGCCTTGCTGATGGTCTGGAAGGCTTTTTCATAATTTCCCACCTGGTCGTAAATATTACTCAGTATCCGCAGCGAAGAGGAAAGCATCATTTTTATATCCCTATCATCCTGGTATTTCCTGAAAAGGGAAACGGCTATGCTTACGGTATCTATTGCACGCGTAAAGCGG
>DASVLZ010000002.1:0-3590 GCA_036384615.1 Sediminibacterium sp. | reverse complement strand
AACATTCGGAAGCACCAGCGTAAAACTGGGATTGCGTGGCGAACAGACTTTTTCAAAAGGCCATTCCATTACCGGCGCCAGTTCTTTTACCCGGCAATACTTTAACCTGTTCCCTTCATTGTTTATAAGCCATGTGCTTGGTGAAGAAAAAGGAGGCACGATGTATTTCAGTTACGCGCGCAGGCTATCGAGGCCCGGGTTCAATGAACTGAATCCCTACCGTATGCAGCTGAATTCGGTTTCGGTTATCATTGGTAATCCCGACCTGCAGCCCGAGTTTACACATAAGTTCGACCTGGGCTACCAGTCGGCAAAAGGGTTTTCTGCCAGCCTGTTTTATATGTTATCGACAGGTGTGATCAGGCAACTGGCAGTTCCCGATGGAAATATTATAGAACAGCAATACCGCAACCTGGATCATCATTTTACTTATGGATTAGACCTGGAAGCGCCTTTTACGGTAGTGAAAGGATGGATGATCAGTAACAGCCTTAACTTCCTGTATGCCGGGTTCAGCACGCAGGTATTCAATAACCGGTCGGCCGCATTATCATTCCGGCAGATACAGAGTGTGCAAATACCCAAGGTGATGGATATAGACCTGGTAGCCGATTATCGTTCTCCCTATGTAAATGGCAACTCCCATGTGTCTGATTATTTCTATATGGATATCGGCCTTACCCGCCGCATACTGAACAATAAGGGAAGGGTCCGGTTACTGGTATCGGATATCTTCAATACCGCGCGTGAGCAGGAAAACACCGATTACCAGGGCGCGTATTCGGCATTTTACCAGAAAAGGCAGACAAGGTTTATCGGCATATCCTTCAATTACAGTTTCAGCCTGGGCAAGAAGTTCAATAAGAAAAATATTGACCAGGGCAGCAGCGAGGAAAAAAGCCGGTTAGGCAGTTGAGATTGCGTTCTGCTCATCCATCAGGAAAAACAGGCTACGCTTTTTTTACAAACTCGGATTTCAAGGCCATGGCGCCAAAACCATCAATCCTGCAGTCGATATTATGGTCGCTGTCTACCAGCCGGATATTTCTCACTTTTGTTCCGGCCTTGATGCTTTGTGATGAACCTCTTACCGGCAGGTTCTTGATCGTTACTACGGAATCGCCATTCTGCAGGATGTTGCCATTGCAATCTTTCACAACAAATGCATCTTCAGTGGTACTGTTTTCCACCGGGTTCCATTCATGTCCGCATTCCGGACAAACCAGCAGGGCATCCATTTCATATGTATATACCGATTTGCAGAGAGGACAGGGAGGAAGTTCGGGCATCGTAGGGTGATTTTCCTGCGAAGGTAAAATTATTTTCATGTGAGCAGCAATTGTGCGTCCACCTTCAGCCTGTATGGCACCTTTATAAGTAGCTTTTTGTTCTCCCTGTTTACAAAAAATCAAATAGGGAATGAGCTTGCTACGTTAAAAAGCTTACTTTCAGATATATGAGCCAGCGGCTGCCTGCCGGTTACGGCAGCGGCGGTGCGCTTCAGTTGATATTGTCATATAAACAACCATTGCTATGCCCGCAGATTCTGCTTATCTCAATAACAAGTCGAAAGAACAAAACACATTTGATGCCATAGTGGTAGGCTCCGGCATCAGCGGCGGATGGGCTGCAAAAGAGCTTTCTGAAAAAGGGCTGAAAGTGCTTATGCTGGAGCGCGGCAGGGACCTGCAGCATATCAAAGATTATAAAACCGCTTCCAAAGACCCCTGGGAGTTTGAACACCGTGGCAGAACCACCCTCGCACAAAAAGAACATTATCCCGTAATACACCGCGGATGGGCTGCTGCGGAAGCAGTGATGGATTACTGGGCGGATGAAAAGGATTGTCCGTATACCGAGGTAAAACCCTTTACCTGGTGGCGGGCTTACCAGATGGGAGGGCGCTCCATTTTATGGGGAAGGCAAAGCTACCGCTGGAGCGATCTTGATTTTGAAGCCAACGCAAAAGAAGGAGTGGGCATTGACTGGCCAATACGCTATAAAGAGATCGCCCCCTGGTACGACTATGTTGAAAAATTTGCAGGCATCAGCGGTTCAAAGCAGGGATTGCCGCATTTGCCCGATGGGCAATTCCTTCCTGCGATGGAACTGAACTGCGTGGAAAAGGATGTGGCCGCCCGGATCAAACAACATTACAGAGGAGAAAGGCACCTGTTCATCGGCCGTGTGGCCAATATTACCGAGCCCATACAGGAACGCACCAATTGCCAGTACCGCAACCGCTGCTGGGAAGGCTGCCCTTTCGGCGGATATTTCAGTACGCAGTCTTCCACATTGCCTGCTGCTATGAAAACAGGCAACCTTACCGTGCGCCCTTTCTCTATTGTAACCCGGCTCCTGTACGATAAAGATGCCAGGAAAGCCACCGGCGTGGAAGTACTGGATGCGGAGAATAACCAGACATACACTTACCATGCAAAGACCATATTCCTGAATGCCTCCGCACTCAATTCAACATGGATACTGTTCAACTCCGCAACGGATATATGGCCCGGCGGACTTGGCAGCAGCAGCGGCGAACTGGGCCATAATGTGATGGACCACCATTATAACCTGGGCGCCACCGGCAGCATGGAAGGGTATGAAGACAGGTACTATTCCGGCAGGAGGCCTACAGGTTTTTATATACCCCGTTTTGCAAACCTCGGCAACGATAAGCGCGGTTTCCTGCGGGGATATGGTTACCAGGGCGCCGCCAGCAGGACAGGCTGGAGCAGGGAAATAGCGGAAATGAATATCGGCGGACAATTGAAAGATGCATTATCGGAACCCGGTCCATGGACCATCGGCGCCACAGGGTTCGGCGAAATACTGCCTTACCATGAAAACAAAATATCGCTCGACAAACAGGTAAAAGATAAATGGGGATTACCGGTGCTCTCGATGGACTGTGAACTGAAAGAAAATGAAAAGAAAATGCGGCAGGCCATTAAGGCAGACCTGGAAGAAATGCTGCAGGCTGCCGGCGCTGTAAACGTGCATACCTGGGATACCGGCCATGCAATGGGCCATGGCATCCATGAAATGGGTACGGCAAGAATGGGCAAAGACCCCGGATCATCTGTTCTGAATGCACACAACCAGGTATGGGATGCACCCAACGTATTCGTGACAGATGGCGCCTGCATGAGTTCCTCTTCCTGCGTAAACCCATCACTCACCTATATGGCCCTCACCGCCCGCGCGGCAGACTATGCAGTAAAGGAACTGGCACGGCGGAACCTGTGATCCATTCCTGAACGGCACAAGGCCTATTTTTGCGTAACACACACACCTTACTTCAAAACCAGCTATATGAAATTTTACCGGAGCTATCTCGCTATTGCAGTAATATTCATTTTCACAGTACTGGCATTTGCCGCCCATACACAACAGCAGAACGAAGAGCCCTGGAAAGAAAGCCAGTTGATGGCCCCTGCAGAACTGGCGCAACTGATCAATGATCCCTCTGCGGTAAAACCTGTTATATTCAGCATAGGTCCCGGAGCCTATATCAAAGGTTCCATAGATATAGGTCCCGCAAGAGAAAAAAACAACCTCGAAAAACTGAAACAGCAGCTAAGCAAGTT
>DASVLZ010000001.1:0-4221 GCA_036384615.1 Sediminibacterium sp. | reverse complement strand
AATTTAGGACTCAGGGCTTTTAAACTGCTGGGCAGTTTTAAAATGGCTATTTTCTTTTTATTCTCCATGTTCCTCGGGGCTGCGTTACAGCTGACAAACATGTACGGAGATACTTTCCTGAAAGATTTTGAAAAGATACCTGTGTATGAGAACTCTTTTGTAGTAAAGTATTCAACTATCATTGTTTCCATTTCCCAGATTTCGGAAACACTGTTTATACTGGCGATACCCTTCTTCATGAAAAGATTTGGCATCAAGAAAGTGATGCTTATCTCGATGTTTGCCTGGGTGCTCCGGTTTGGCCTGTTTTCATTCGGTAATCCCGAAGGCCTTTTCTGGATGATCATACTCTCCAATATTGTGTATGGTATGGCATTCGACTTTTTCAATATTTCAGGCTCCCTGTTCGTGGAAACTTCCACCGATGCGGAGATCAGGTCATCTGCGCAGGGTTTGTTTATGATGATGACCAACGGCTTTGGCGCCATCATGGGCAGCGTGGCGAGCGGGTGGATGATCGACACGTATTACATATTACCGGATGGCAGCAAGAACTGGCATGGCATCTGGCTGGTGTTTGCCATATATGCCCTGATCATTGCCGTATTCTTCGCTATTCTTTTCAAACACAAGCATGACCGCACGCTGGTGCAGCATGTATCGCACTGATCAGTTGTGATATTCAATGAATAAAGCCGGTTTTTGTATAATGGATTGCCCCTGCCGGGGCAATAAAAAAATCACGCGTATTTATATGCTATAAAGCGGTGGTCCCTCCGGGACCAGAAGCCAGGGGATGGGAGGTTATTATCCGGAATAAAAAGGAGCGCCTGCAACAGGCGCTCCTTTTTTATTCCGGATCGGTTGGGCTTACATGTGCGCCTGTATCTTTTTGTCCAGTACTGATTTAGGTACCGCGCCAATCTGTTTGTCCACGATCTGGCCGCCTTTGATGAAAAGGATGGCGGGGATGGAAGTGATACCATAGTTAACGCTCAGGTTGGGGTTATGGTCCACATTTACCTTACCCACGTTGATCTTTCCATCATAATCCTTAGCCAGTTCCTCGATCACCGGCCCGATGGCACGACAGGGGCCACACCATTCTGCCCAGAAATCCACTACGGTAAGTTTATTACTGTCCAGCACGGTTGACTGGAAATTGGCATCTGTTAATTCTAAAGCCATTGTTTTGTATTTAAAGGTTTATTTATTGAATATGTTACTGTGGAATAGTATCAAATATATGTCCAAACACAGATTCATGCTTTTTTGACTTTTCCACTACTGTGATTAGTGACGTTGCAGCAGCCAGAACCTGACAGTGGGGCAGGGATTTAATTGCAGATTGCAGATTGGAGATTGCAGATTTAGAATCCAATCTGCAATCTCCAATCTGCAATCAACTCACCCCCACATGCACATCAATATCCGGGTTGTTGAGCAGGAATTCGGCCATTTCTTCGTTCATCTGGAAGCCTTTTTCGAAGGAATAGAGGCTTACTTTCAGGTTTTCCCGGGGTTCGTACAGGTTGAAACGGAGTGAGGATTTGCCGGGGAAATTCTTCACATTTCTGTCTACAAAACTTACAAAATCCCGGGTAATGGCGGCGGGATGCACGTTGAGGTCGAGGCTGCGGGTAAGTGTTTGTTTTACGGTCTCCAGCAAGGACATGCTGCTGATCTTGAAATCGAACTCATCCGGCCGGTTATACCGCGGGCGGAAAAAACCGTTGATCAGTACATTCTGTCCTTTGTCGAGGTAATTTTGGAATTTGATATAGTCCTCGCTCCACAACACGAACTCCGTTTTGCCACTGAAATCCTCGATATGGAAGGATCCGAAGTTCTTGCCCGTCCTGGTTACCCTGTGCTGCACATCAATGATCAGTCCCGCCACGCGTAATGACCTGCCCGGGCTTTGTGCCTGCAGGGAATCCTTGATCTCGTTGAAATCGCCGATGCTGGTGATGCCGTAATATTTTAATTCAAACTTGAAATGGTCCAGCGGGTGGCCGCTCATGAACATGCCGGTCACTTCTTTTTCGTGTTCCAGCAACTCTGTAAGCGTCCAGGGTTCGCAGGGGTGTATTTTGGGAGGAGGCACCTGCATGGCTGCAGGCAGGTCGCCAAACAGGGTATTGGTAGTACCCGCCGCAAGCGAAAACTGCGCCTGCCCGTAGCCGATGATCTTTTCCAGTCCCGATACCCGCTCTCCATCGGGAATATGAAAATACTGGGCCCGGTGAAAAGCATTGAAGCAGTCGAAAGCGCCGGAATACGCCAGGCTTTCGAGCGATTTTTTATTCACGCTTTTCTGGGAAATGCGTTTGATGAATTCGAATACATCAGGATATATGCCGCCCTTGTTGCGTTCCAGGATAATGGTATCCACCGCTGCATCGCCCACGCCTTTCAGTCCGCCTAATCCGAAACGTATTTCGCCCTTCGCGTTCACCGCAAAACCTTTGAGCGACTCGTTGATATCCGGGCCAAGCACTTTAATACCCATGCGCTTGCATTCCTCCATAAAGAAAGTGATCTTTTCTATGGCGCCTGCATGGTTCAGCACGGCGGCCATGTATTCGGCAGGGTAGTGGGCTTTGAGGTAAGCGGTCTGGTAGGCAACAAAGGCGTAACAGGTAGAGTGTGATTTATTGAACGCGTATTGCGCAAATGCTTCCCAGTCGGTCCATATTTTCTCCAGTTTATCGGCAGGATGTCCTTTGGCCGAAGCGCCGGTGATGAACTGCGTTTTCATTTTGTCCAGCACCGATTTCTGTTTTTTACCCATGGCTTTACGCAGTACATCCGCATCGCCCTTGGTAAAGCCGGCCAGTTTCTGGCTCAGCAGCATCACCTGCTCCTGGTATACTGTAATGCCGTAGGTATCCACGAGGTACTCTTCCATATCGGGAAGGTCATAGCTGATCTCTTCCCGCCCGTGTTTACGGTCAATGAATTTGGGGATATAGGCGATGGGGCCGGGGCGGTACAGCGCATTCATCGCGATCAGGTCATCAAACTTATCCGGCTTCAGCTCGCGCAGGTATTTCTGCATGCCCACACTTTCAAACTGGAATGTGGCATTGGTTTCGCCGCGCTGGTAGAGAAGAAAAGTTTTTTCATCATCCAGTGGTATGGTATCGAGGTCTATCTCCACGCCATGGTTTTGTCGTATCAGTTCCAGCGCTGTTTTCAGGATGGAAAGGGTTTTCAGGCCCAGGAAGTCCATCTTGATAACACCAGCATCTTCAATAATGCTGCCTTCTATCTGTGTAACCCACAAGGCTGAATCTTTGGCCGTGGCCACCGGCAATAATTCCGTAAGGTCTTTAGGTGCAATGATGATGCCTGCGGCATGGATGCCGGTATTGCGCACAGAGCCTTCCAGTCTTTCCGCTTCTTTCAGCACCTGCGCGCGTATATCTGTGCCGTGGTATATTTCGCGCAGTTTTTTGATGTTCTCGATATCATCCTGCTGGTAAGCTTCTTTCTCTTCCAGCGATTTCTCGCCTTCCTTAGCTTCTTTTACTGATATGGGAGCTTTCAGTACGCGGCGCAGTTCGGTGCCGGGTTTATCGGGCACCAGTTTCGCCAGCATATTGCTTTCCGCGAGGGGAAGGTCCATAACACGCGCCACATCCTTGATGCTCATTTTGGCCGCCATCGTACCATAGGTAACGATCTGCGCCACCTGGTTCTTGCCGTATTTGTCTACCACATAATCGATCACCTTCTGCCTGCCTTCATCATCAAAGTCCGTATCTATATCGGGCATGCTCTTACGGTCGGGGTTCAGGAACCTTTCGAACAGCAGGTTGTATTTGATGGGATCTATATTGGTGATGCCGATGCAGTAAGCCACCACGCTGCCTGCCGCGGAACCACGGCCCGGGCCTACGAATACATCCATCTCACGCCCGGCCTTGATGAAATCACTTACGATCAGGAAGTAGCCTGCAAAGCCCATGGTCTTGATGGTGAACAATTCAAAATCGATGCGTTCCTGCGTGTCGGGCGTTACATCGGTATACCTGGCTTTGGCGCCTTCGTAGGTAATATGTTTCAGGTATTCCCATTGGTTCAGGTTGGCATCTTCATGCACCTGGAATTCTTTGGGAATAGGGAAGGCTGGGAGCAGGATATCTTTTTTGAGAGTGAGTATCTCGATCTTGTCCACCACCTGGCTGGTATTGTCAAGCGATTCGGGTATATCCG